>NZ_JBRREI010000132.1:0-205 GCF_056760195.1 Stenotrophomonas sp. STEN020 | reverse complement strand
CCCCCCCCCCCCCCCCCCCCCCCCCCCCCCCCCCCCCCCCCCCCCCCCCCCCCCCCCCCCCCCCCCCCCCCCCCCCCCCCCCCCCCCCCCCCCACCCCCCCCCCCCCCCCCCCCCCCCCCCCCCCCCCCCCCCCCCCCCCCCCCCCCCCCCCCCCCCCCCCCCCCCCCCCCCCCCCCCCCCCCCCCCCCCCCCCCCCCCCCCCCC
>NZ_JBRREI010000131.1:0-217 GCF_056760195.1 Stenotrophomonas sp. STEN020 | reverse complement strand
AACTTGCCGGTGCCAGGAACAGTTGGAACTGATGCCCGGAGCCGACCAGTGACTTGCCGTTGTTGCTGCCGAAAGGAGAAGGGCCAGCCAACCAACACACCGCCGCCTAACTCTGGAATTAAGCCGCGCCGCGAAGCGGCGTCGGCTTGAATGAACTGTTAGGCGGCAGACCGTACTTGTTGGAGCCCCGGTAGCCACCCACGTGCAGAAGCGGTAA
>NZ_JBRREI010000130.1:0-265 GCF_056760195.1 Stenotrophomonas sp. STEN020 | reverse complement strand
TTCGATGACCTACCGCATCGCCACCGGTCGCGACGCTGGCCGCAAGGTCGTCACGCTGCAAACATTGCCCGGTGACGCAGGCTCGCTGGAGGGCGATGCCGGCAAGGTCGGCGGCTTCTCGCTGCATGCCGGCGTGGCCGCGGAAGCACACGAGAGCCACAAGCTCGAAAAGCTGTGCCGCTACATCACGCGCCCGGCGATCAGCGAGCAGCGGCTATCGATCTCACCGCAGGGAAGGGTGCGGTATCAGCTCAAGACGCCATGG
>NZ_JBRREI010000129.1:0-266 GCF_056760195.1 Stenotrophomonas sp. STEN020 | reverse complement strand
AGCGGCGTCGGCTTGAATGAACTGTTAGGCGGCTGTGGCGACTGACGGAACCCCTGCCAAACGCTGCCCTGCTTGTGCAACCTAATGCGAACCGATAATGCCACAGCTTGCGGGACGGGGCTTGCCTGGGGAAACCTTGCCGAGCGTTGCCGCCGAAGTGCGATGAAATGATTGCGACAGAGCGGTGAAGCGTAAGGCGAAGTAGCGAACTTGCCGGTGCCAGGAACAGTTGGAACTGATGCCCGGAGCCGACCAGTGACTTGCCG
>NZ_JBRREI010000128.1:0-289 GCF_056760195.1 Stenotrophomonas sp. STEN020 | reverse complement strand
GCGCAATGCGGCGTGGTGACCCTGATCCAGCGCTTCGGCAGCGCGCTGAATCTCAACATCCACTTCCACATGCTGTGGCTCGACGGCGTGTACGAGGACACCACCGAGCGTCCGCAGCGCAAGCCGCGCCTGCACCGCACCCGTGCGCCCACATCGGCGCAACTGACGGAACTGGCCAACACCATCGCGCATCGCGTGTGCCGGCACCTGTCGCGCCGCGGCTGGCTCGAAGGCGAAGACGAATCCGTGTTCCTGTCCGACAGCGCGGGTAGCGACGACGGCATGGATG
>NZ_JBRREI010000127.1:0-304 GCF_056760195.1 Stenotrophomonas sp. STEN020 | reverse complement strand
CAATCATTTCATCGCACTTCGGCGGCAACGCTCGGCGAGGCTTCCTGGGCAAGCTCCATCCCGCGAGCTGTGGCATGATCGGTTCGCGTTAGGTTGCACAAGCAAGGCAGCGTTGATCCGAGGGTTGGTAAGTGGCCACAGCCGCCTAACAGTTCATTCAAGCCGAACCCGCTTCGCGGGTCGGCTTAATTCCAGAGTTAGGCGACAGGAGACGATCATGCGAGTTCTATTTCACGCCATTTGGGGCATTGTGATCTTCTTTTCACTCATGGGGCTAACGACGCTGGTCATTGCGTCCTCACTC
>NZ_JBRREI010000126.1:0-316 GCF_056760195.1 Stenotrophomonas sp. STEN020 | reverse complement strand
TTGCGCCCAGCTCATCGCACGGCGCTTCTGCTCGGGGCTGCGCGGCTCGTCGTGGGCGCTGACGTCCACTGGCGCCGCATCGCCCGCAGGCCGCTTGCCGCGCCCCGAGGGCGTCAGCTGCGCACGCAGGTTTGCATTCGAGGCGAATACGCCGTGGAAGCGGGTGAGATGCGCGCGAGGTGGCGGGACCAGTGCCGCCAGCTTGGCGATGAAGTCGACCGCATCCCATTCGACATGGGTGGTGCCATTGCGCCATGGCGTCTTGAGCTGATACCGCACCCTTCCCTGCGGTGAGATCGATAGCCGCTGCTCGCTG
>NZ_JBRREI010000125.1:0-406 GCF_056760195.1 Stenotrophomonas sp. STEN020 | reverse complement strand
TGTGGCACCGCTGAAGTTGGTACCGGTAATGGTCACCGTCGTGCCGCCGCCAGCAGGACCTGCGCTCGGCGCGATGGAAGTCACTGTGGGCGCCGCAGCATAGGTGTACTGATCAGCAGCACTGGTCGCGCTTGTACCGCCAGTCGTGGTCACGCGTACGTCCACTGTGCCCGTACCCGCTGGCGCGGTCGCGGTGATCTGGGTGGCGCTGTTGACCGTGAAACCGGTCGCCGCAGTCCCCCCGAAGATCACTGCCGTGGCACCAGAAAGGTTTGTACCGGTGATGATCACCGTTGTGCCACCCGTAGCCGGGCCGCTGGTCGGCGAAACCGACGTCACCGTGGGCGCTGCCACATAGGTGAACTGATCGGCCGCACTGGTCGCACTGGTACCGCCAGCGGTGCTC
>NZ_JBRREI010000124.1:0-426 GCF_056760195.1 Stenotrophomonas sp. STEN020 | reverse complement strand
AATTAGCGCTATGGAACCACCCGATCCCATCCCGAACTCGGAAGTGAAACGTAGCCGCGCCGATGGTAGTGCAGCCTAAGCTGTGCGAGAGTAGGTCATCGTCAGGGTTTTTATCTAGAACCCCGCTGCTCACGCAGCGGGGTTTGTCTTTTTATGTAAGCCAGGTGTTTTTGAGCCTGGGTTAGCTCAACAACTTCACGAAGAACCTCAAGTTCATCAAATAAGGTGTTGACGGAAACAAAAAGCCTGCCATAATAGGCGGCTCGCTTCGACGAAAAGCCTTCGGGCTCAACCTTGAAGCCGCCAAGTCAACAACCTCTCAAAAAGGTGTTGACGAAGCAGAAAAGCCACCATATAATGGGCGGCTCGCTACGACGGAAACGTCGCAGCCTACGAAGAAGGCGCTGAGGCCTGATTCGAAGTTCT
>NZ_JBRREI010000123.1:0-609 GCF_056760195.1 Stenotrophomonas sp. STEN020 | reverse complement strand
GGTTGATGATCTGGCTGCTTGGTTGCGGAATCTTGCAGATGGCCGGGCAGAGGCCTAACAGTTCATTCAAGCCGACGCCGCTACGCGGCGCGGCTTAATTCCAGAGTTAGGCGGCGGTGGGTTCGGTTGGCTGGCCCTTCTTCTGTCGGCAGCGACATCGGCAAGTCACCAGTCGGCTCCGGGTAACAGCTCCAACTGTTCCTGGCAGCGGCAAGCCCGCCACTTCGTCTTGCGCCTCACTACTCCGCCGCAATCATTTCATCGCACTTCGGCGGCAACGCTCGGCAAGGTTTCCGGGGCAAGCTCCATCACGCAAGCTGTGGCATGATCGGCTCGCATTGGGTTGCACAAGCAAGGCAGCATTGGCCCGGGGAGCGGTAAGGGCCACAGCCGTCTAACAATTCATTCAAGCCGAACCCGCTTCGCGGATCGGCTTAATTCCAGAGTTAGGCGGCTGTGTGCTGGGTTGGCTGGCCGTTCTGCTTTCGGCAGCGACATCGGCAAGTCACTGGTCGGCTCCGGGCATCAGTTCCAACTGTTCCTGGCACCGGCAAGTTCGCTACTTCGCCTTACGCTTCACCGCTCTGTCGCAATCATTTCATCGCACTT
>NZ_JBRREI010000122.1:0-658 GCF_056760195.1 Stenotrophomonas sp. STEN020 | reverse complement strand
GCAAGCTGTGGCATTATCGGTTCGCATTAGGTTGCACAAGCAGGGCAGCGTTTGGCAGGGGTTCCGTCAGTCGCCACAGCCGCCTAACAGTTCATTCAAGCCGACGCCGCTACGCGGCGCGGCTTAATTCCAGAGTTAGGCCTTATGAACCAACTTGACCGCTTGCGGAATTGGTACGTAGCTCAATGTGATGGGGACTGGGAGCACTCTTACGGCATCAAGATCGATACGTTGGATAACCCAGGTTGGTCCCTCAGTATCGATCTAGCTGATACCTCCCTCAGCGAAAAGCCGTTCACTTCAGTACATCGCGGTTGCTCAGAAGAAGATGTAGATTGGCTTCATTGCAAGATTGAATCAGCTAAATTTGAAGCGGCTGGGGGCATTTCGAATCTCCCGGAGATGTTGGAAGTTTTCTTGGCTTGGGCAGGCCACTGAGGCCTAACAGTTCATTCAAGCCGAACTCGCTTCGCGAGTCGGCTTAATTCCAGAGTTAGGCACCACAACGAACATGACCACCAGTCCAGAACAGCCGTACCAAGAGACAGTGGCCTGCGAGGCTCGCCAGGACGAGGGGGTCATTTTCATCAAAGTGGTGGCAATGCCTTACGAGGCTGCGGTGGAGTTCGACGTTGCACAGGCACGCGCCTTTGCGCAA
>NZ_JBRREI010000121.1:0-674 GCF_056760195.1 Stenotrophomonas sp. STEN020 | reverse complement strand
TGGAACTGTTACCCGGAGCCGACCGGTGACTTGCCGATGCTGCTGCCGAAAGAAGAAGGGCCAGCCAACCCAACGCACCGCCGCCTAACTCTGGAATTAAGCCGACCCGCGAAGCGGGTTCGGCTTGAATGAATTGTTAGGGGGCACTGCCATTGACCAACAGCTCCCCGCCGATGCTCACGTCACGGCCATATTTGAACGTACGGGATGCAACAACCGTATTGTCGCAGCTCAATGCTATGCGATGCCCCTTACGTGATTGGTTTACGGTGATGCTCTCCCGAAAGTTGCCTGAGACTGTCCACTCTCTCGGATTGCCATTGGAATCCACAGTAGCAACCGACAACTGGCAAGGGGTATTGCCTGGCGTGGAGCCAACGGCATAGAAGAAGCCGTCTGCCGGGCTAAACCAATGCGCACAACCGGAGAGCAGCAGAAGAACTCCAATTGTCGCAATACTCTTCATGTGCCCCCTAACTCTGGAATTAAGCCGCGCCGCGTAGCGGCGTCGGCTTGAATGAACTGTTAGGCGGCTGTGGCCACTTACCAACCCTCGGACCAATGCTGCCTTGCTTGTGCAACCTAACGCGAACCGATCATGCCACAGCTCGCGGGATGGAGCTTGCCCAGGAAGCCTCGCCGAGCGTTGCCGCCGAAGTGCGATGAAATGATTG
>NZ_JBRREI010000120.1:0-843 GCF_056760195.1 Stenotrophomonas sp. STEN020 | reverse complement strand
CGCGCCTCCGCGCCCCCCACCCCTCCCCCGCCCCCCCCGCCGCCGCCGCCCGGGCTGGTCTGGGCCACGCCCGCGCCCCGCCCCCCCCCCCCCCCCCCCCCCACTACAGGTGAAGCTTCTGCCAAGCATGCCTTGGCGCTACGGTGTAGCCTGCTCTTCCCGTAATCGCAGTAGCCGCCATGAGCGAACACAAAGCCCACCAGCTGTCGATGACCGTCCTGATGTCGCCGGAGATGGCCAACTTCTCCGGCAAGGTCCACGGCGGTGCGATCCTGCGCCTGCTCGACCAGGTCGCCTATGCCTGCGCCAGCCGTTATGCCGGCAACTACGTGGTGACGCTGTCCGTGGACCAGGTGACCTTCCGGCAACCGATTGCCGTCGGCGAGTTGGTCACCTTCCTGGCTTCGGTCAACTACACCGGCAACTCATCGATGGAAGTCGGCATCAAGGTCGTTGCCGAGGACATCCGCAAGGGTGCGGTACGCCATGCCAACAGCTGCTTCTTCACCATGGTGGCCGTAGACGACGATGGTCGGCCGACGCCGGTGCCATCGTTGCAACCGGAAACCAGCGATGAGAAGCGGCGCTTCGCCGCTGCGCAGATCCGCCGCCAACTGCGCCAGGAGATGGAGCAGCGGCATCTGGAGTTGCTGCAGAGCAATCCGTCGGGTGAGGCGGATTTGTCGGTGCCTGCATTGTAGGAGCGGCGTAAGCCGCGAAGCCGACAATCCATCCGATATCCGTAGTGGGGGGGGGGGGGGGGGGGGGGGGGGGGGGTGGGGGGGGGGGGCGGCCCGGGGGGGGGCGGGGGGAGTTGGGTGGTTGGAGGGGGGCACCCGCGCC
>NZ_JBRREI010000118.1:0-1761 GCF_056760195.1 Stenotrophomonas sp. STEN020 | reverse complement strand
CCCCCCCCCACCCCACCCCCCCCCCCCCCCCCCCCCCCCCCTTCTTTTTTTTTTTTTTTTTTTTTCTTCCCCCGGGGGGGCCCCCCCCCCCCCCCCCCCCCCCCGCCAGGATCAGGCCGCAGCGGCCTGGGACTTGGTCGCTTCCTTGTACAGGTTGCGAACCTTGTCGGTCATCTGAGCGCCGTTGGCGATCCACTTGTCGCAAGCAGCGATATCCAGCACAACGCGCTGCTCGCCACCCTGTGCAACCGGGTTGTAGTAACCGACGCGCTCGATGTTGCGGCCGTCGCGGGCGCTACGGACGTCGGAAACGATGATGTGGTAGAACGGACGCTTCTTGGCGCCGCCGCGGGTCAGTCGAATCTTGACCATGGTGGTGTTTTCCTATGTTGCCCAGTCGCCAGGATGGCGCGGTAAGTCGGCGATTATAGCGACCACCCCGCTCCATTCCAACCCCGGCCCTGATCGGGAACCTGAACCAGCCTCAGCGCTCACCTTCCAGCAGCGCTGTCGGTGCGTCCTTCGCAGCCAACCCGGTTGGCGACCCATCGATTTTCACGCCTGGCCATGCCCGCCGAGCTGCCCCTTCTGTCTCGTTCAGCGCCACGGGCATATGATTCGCATATGAATCATATATTCAATTCAAGGGGCAACCGATGGGCATCGTGAACATCGACGACGAACTGCACGACAACCTGCGCAAGGCCAGCACCGTGTCTGGCCGCTCCATCAACGCCCAAGCCGGGTTCTGGATCAGGATCGGCATGCTCTGCGAACTGAATCCGCAGCTGAGTTTCCAGGAGCTGGTGGCGCGCGAACTCGCGGCTGCCGGGGTAAGCCCAGCGGGCATGCGGATGGCGGAAGCATGATCAAGCAGCCGCATGAACTGGTATTGATGGCCGAATCCGGGCGCCTGCTGGCGTCGGTGTTCGAAGCACTGAACCAGCTGCCGCTGGAAGGCATGAGCACGCTGCAGGTAAACGACTGGGTCGAGCGTTTCATCGTCGACCGTTTGCAGGCGCGCCCGGCGAGCAAGGGCCAGTATGGCTTCGCCTATGTGCTCAACAGCTCCATCGATACCGTTGTCTGCCACGGCGTGCCGTCATCGAAGGACATCCTTCGCAGCGGCAGCATCGTCAACCTGGACATCACCCTGGAGAAGAACGGCTACATCGCCGATTCCAGCCGCATGTTCCTGATCGGCGAGGTAAGCCATCAAGCCAAACGTCTCGTGCGCGTCACCAACGAGGCCATGTGGAAGGGCATCGCCGCAGTACGCCCCGGCGCGACCCTGGGCGACATCGGCTTTGCAATCAACCGCCATGCCAAGGACGCCGGCTATTCGGTGGTGAAGGAGTACTGCGGCCACGGCATTGGCCGCGAAATGCACGAAGAGCCGAATGTGCTGCACTACGGGCATCGCGGCGCAGGGCTCGAACTGCAGGCCGGCATGACCTTCACCATCGAACCGATGATCAACCAGGGCCGCGCAGCGATCGACAACCACGACGATGGTTGGACCGTGACCACACGCGATGGAAAGTTATCGGCGCAGTGCGAGCATACCGTCGAGGTGACGGAGACCGGCGTACGCGTATTGACGCTGCGCGATGAGGAACGGGCCACCGCGCAGAAGCTGCTGGGCGCACTCGTGTAAGACAGGCTTTTGTGGGAGCGGGGGGAGCCCCGGAGCGGGGGGTTTTGGGGTGGGTGGGAGGTTGCCCCAGAGGTGGTGGGTCAGGGTAGCGGGGGGGGCGGCGG
>NZ_JBRREI010000117.1:0-2064 GCF_056760195.1 Stenotrophomonas sp. STEN020 | reverse complement strand
GGGGGGGGGCCCCCCCCCCCCCCCCCCCCCCCCCCCCCCCCCCCCCGTCCCCCCCCCCCCCGGGCGGGCGGGGGGCTCTCCGGTTCACCCCGGCGCCTCCCTGGGCGCGCCACTACAGCTCAGCGGTACGGGCCGGGCCCGCGCCACAGCAGTTCGCCGTAGCGGTAGACATACATCACGATCACGAACTGGCGCGCATCGCCGATGTCCTGCAGCTCCGCCGAGCCGGCCTGCAGCATGCGGCACTTGCTGGAGCCGCGGCGCAGCGCGACCTCGGCCGGGCAGACCATCAGGTAGGTGGTGCCGGGCAGCGGGATCGACAGTTCCTTCTTGCCATCCACCTCCTTGGCCCCGTCCATCCATGCGCGCAGTTTTTCCTCGCTGAGCAGGTCATAGACGATCTGGTAGCCGCCGACTTCCATGGCCGGTGCTCCGGCGCTGCGGTCGACGCGCTTGCCGCTGTCATTGCCCTGGCCTGCAGAGCGGCCGTAGTCGTCCGGCGCGGTGGTCCTGTCCATCGAACCGGGCGGGCGTCCGGTCCAGGTCTGCGGACGCCGCGGCACGGTTTCCGACGGGCTGGCTGCCGCTGCGGGTGCGGCCGGGGTCTGGGCCTGGTCCTGGGTCTTGGTTTCTTCCTGCTCCGGCTCGCTAGGCGGCTCGATATAGCGGGCCTCCGGCACCGGCTTGCGGTCCTCGCTGCGCCGCTGGGTGCTCGGCTTGGTCTTGGAAGTCGTGGTCTTGTTGGGCTTGTCCTGCGGCGGCAGTTTGCTCGGCTGCGTGGACGGCGGTGCCTCGCCGACGAAATCGACCTTGGTGCGGCCGCCGCCCGAGGAGCCTTCCGGCGAAGAAACCACCGGTGGATTGGAATACATCAAGAGCAACAGCATCAGCACATGCAGCACGGCCGTGATCAGCACCGCGACCCAGCGGTCGCGGCGTTCATGCCAGAGCTTGAATTTGAACTGCTTCGGAGAACTTGGGGTGCTGGTCATGCCGCGATCTGGGGCCTTGAAGGTGCTGCCCTCGTGCGGAAGTCACGCCGTGCCACCGATAGGGAACCGGCATGGTAACGCCTGTGCCCGGCACGCAACCGTGCCTTCAGTGCTGTTGCCCGATACTGCTGGGGTCTGGTCAGGCAGTTGCGGCAAACCGTGGGCACAGTTGGGGCAGCTGCCGGCGCAGGATCCGTATCGAAGGTAACCGTGGGCGGTATCGGCGCACGGCCGGGCTATGATGCCCCTCCCGTCGCGGACAACTGGCGGGTCCCCCACCACAATGGAAACAGCTGCATGCGCATCCTGCTTGCCCGTCACGGCGAAACGCCGTGGAACGCCGAAGGCCGCTACCAGGGCCAGATCGACATTCCTCTCTCGCCGGTGGGTGAGGCACAGGCCAAGGCCCTGGGCGAGCGGTTGGCTGATGTGCAGATCACCCGCGCCGTGGCTTCGCCGCTGAGCCGTGCGCAGGCCACCGCCAAGGCCGCGCTGGGCAGCGCCCGCGAAGCCATGCTGCTGACCGAGCCGGACCTGCAGGAAATTGCCCACGGTGAGTGGGAGGGTCTGCTCGCCAGCGAGATCGATGAAAAAGACCCGGCACGTCTGCGCGCCTGGCGCGAGGAACCCGACACCGTGCTGATGCCCGGTGGCGAATCGTTGCGGCAGGTGCTGGACCGCAGCTGGCGCGGCCTGACCGCCGCCGCCGAAGGCCTGGGCGAAGACGACACCTTGCTGGTGGTCGCGCATGACGCGGTCAACCGCGTCATCCTGTGCAAGATCCTCGGTCTGCCGATTTCCAAGCTGTGGAGCTTCCGACAAGCCCCGACCACGTTGAACCTGCTGGAAGGTCCGGACGTGGAGCACCTGGAAGTGGTGCGCCTGAACGACTGCGCCCACCACACCCCGTTCTTCGGCGAAGCCAAGCACCGCGCGCTGTAATCGGACCACGCAATCCGCTTTGGGTAGTGGGGGGGGGGGGGGCCGCGCGGCCCGGCCCGCGCACCCGCGCCCCCGCCCGGGCCCGGCGCGCCGCCACGGGGGGCGCCCCCCCCCCCCACCCGCGGGCGGG
>NZ_JBRREI010000116.1:0-2493 GCF_056760195.1 Stenotrophomonas sp. STEN020 | reverse complement strand
GCCGAGCCATGCTCGGCAGAGGCTTCACCGATAGAGCCCCAATGCCGAGCATGGCTCGGCACTACAGTTGAAGCCTTACCGGCAATGCCCCAGCGCCGAGCATGGCTAGGCACTACAGGGACGCTTTATGCGCCGTAACGCGTCTTCAACATCGCCCATGCCGAACGCAATGCCAGCGCTTCACCACCAGCCGGGCGGCCCGGGCGTTCGCCGTCGTTCCATGCGTAGACGTCCAGATGTGCCCACACCTGGCCTTCGTTGATGAAACGCTCCAGATACAGCGCTGCGGTTACCGAACCAGCCATGCGCGAGCCTGCGTTGGCGAGGTCGGCGATGCCGCTGTTGAGGTAGCGCAGGTAGGGACGCCACAACGGCATGCGCCAGACCGGGTCGCGGGTGCTGTCGCCGGCCTGCAGCCATTGGTTGGCCAGGGTGTCGTCATTGGCGAACAAGGCTGGCAGATCCGGGCCCAGTGCGATGCGTGCGGCGCCGGTGAGGGTGGCGAAATCGAGGATGGTGTCCGGGTTCTGTTCGCTGACGTAGGTCAGCGCGTCGCACAGCACCAGCCGACCTTCGGCGTCGGTGTTGTCGATCTCGACGGTGATGCCCTTGCGGGTGGTGATCACTTCGCCGGGACGGAAGGCATCGGGGCCAACGGCATTTTCCACCGCAGCCACCACCAGGGTCAGTTGCACCGGCAGCTGCTGCGCCATCACCAGGCCCGCCAGGGCGATGGCATGCGCGGCACCGCCCATGTCCTTCTTCATGTTGCGCATGCCGTCGGCCGGCTTCAGGTCCAGGCCGCCGGTGTCGAAGCACACGCCCTTGCCGACCAGCGCCAGATGCGGCGCACCAGCATTACCCCAGCGCAGCACGATCAAACGCGGTGCGCGGTGCGAGGCGCGGCCAACAGCGTGGATGGTGGGGAAGTTCATTTCCAGCAGTTCGTCGCCGGCAATGACTTCCAGTTCGCCGCCATGGGCTTCGACCAGATCGCGCGCAGCGTCTTCCAGCTGCTGCGGGCCCATGTCTTCGGTCGGCGTGTTGACCCAGTCGCGCACGCGCAGGCAGGCGGTCACCACATCGAGGATATCAGCGGCCGGCGTTGCCAGCAGCTGTGCGGCCGGACGGGCCAGCTTGCGATAGCGGTCGAAGCGGTAGCTGCCCAGGCCCCAGCCGATCTGCAGGTTGGCGCTGCTGCTGGCGTCCAGCTCGTTGGCAACCTGCCAGGTTGTACCGGCCGGCAGCGCGAACGGTGCATGCGCGTAGGCGTAGGCATCGGCGTGATCGCCTACGCCGAGCACGGCACCGGCAATGCCGTTGTCGCCGGGCAGCAGCAGCACGCTGTTCGGTGCGGCGTTGAACTGTTGTGCTGCGGCCCAGGCCTGCACGGCGGCAGGCTGCTGTGCCTTCCACGCGGCGAAGCCGTCGCGGTCCAGCACATACAGCGGCAGGGCATTGGTGGAATCGGTGGTGTAAGCGGTAATCGGGGTCATGGTGTTCTCTTGCGTCTGCTGGCGGCCGTGGGCTTAGCGCTGCGGGTTGGAGGCGTTGCCATCCAACCAGTCGGCCAGTCCGGTCAGGGTGTCGAACTGCAGGTCAGGCTGCAGCTCGGTGTGGGTCCATGAATGTTCTTCGCGGTTGATCCAGCAACCACGCAGGCCGGCGCGCATGGCGCCGGCTACGTCCATTTCGGCATGATCGCCGACATGCAGTACCTGCGCGTGTTCAACGCCGAGGCGTTCGCAGGCGGCATGGAAAATACTGGGGTCCGGCTTGGCTGCACCGTGCTCGCGCGAACCCAGCTGGAAGGCGAACAGATCGCCAATGCCGATGCGCTGCAGGTCGGCGTTGCCGTTGCTCACTGCTGCCACCGGCACGCGCGCGGCGATACGGCGCAGTGCCGCCAGTGCATCGGGATAGAACTCGACCTGGTTGCGCGCGGCGTAGAACGCTTCGTAGGCCGGGTCCAGCAGGTCCATGCTTGCACCGCTTTTTTCCAGCGCCTCGGCCAGGGTCAGCCGGCGCAATGCGCTCAGGTCGTAATGCAGCTGCGGGTTGTCGCGGAATGAGCGTTCGCGCAGTTCACGCATGGCCGCGACCGGGTACATGCTGGCGGTGGCCGGGCTGTGTTCCAGCATCCAATCGTGCAGCACCTGGTCGATGCGGGCCCCGATCGGAGCGAACGGCCACAAGGTGTCGTCCAGATCGAGGGTGATGGCGAGTACGGGAAAGTTCATCCGGGCATTTTACGCCAAGCCCATGAGCCGGGCCTGTAGGGGCCGTGCTTGCCCGATTTTGTAGGAGCGGCGTCAGCCGCGAGGCCGGCCCATCATCAGTTGGCATATATGCTGATTGCTTCGGCACCATCAGCTTCGCGGCGGGCGGCGCGCCGACAAAAAAACAGCGCCGGCTGCAATAGCGTTGCCCCGCCGGGCATGCCGGCCCCGCGGCTCCGCCCCCGCGTCACGCCGCCCCCGAGCGGGACTGGCC
>NZ_JBRREI010000115.1:0-2658 GCF_056760195.1 Stenotrophomonas sp. STEN020 | reverse complement strand
ATGCTCGGCAATGGACATTCCCGGTAAGGCCTCTGCCGAGCATGGCTCGGCACTACGGGTTGGGTGGCCGGTAAGGCTTCTGCCGAGCATGGCTCGGCACTACAGGGGATGCTGCTTACCGGATACGCACGGGCAACGGGATGTTGCACAGGTCGATATGGCCGGCGGCGCGCTTGTAGAAGCCGTCCACGCGATTGCGGCGCGCTTCCACCGCATCGGCGAAGGTCTTCGAATCGGTGCGCAGCACCTGCAGATTTACCCGCTGTGCTTCCGGCAGTTCGCTGGCCAAAGTAATTGCCTTGATCTGCGTGCGCTGCACGGGGTCCTCGTAGAAGCCCATCGGATCGGGGCCGCGTTTGATCGAGCTGAGCAACTCCATGCCCTTGAGCACGCGCCCAACCAGGGTGATGTTGCGGTCCAGCTGACGCGGCGATTGGCCGGTAACCACATAGAGTTCTGCACCAACGCTGCTGTCCTCATCGTTGTTGCGGCCTGCGCCCAACGCGCCGTAGCAATGCGCCAACCAGGCATTCTTGCCATCGCTGCCCACCGCGAAGTCACCGACGAAGCCGGTCCTGGCGGCCCAGCCATCGCGGTCGGGCAGGGCGGTGAATGCCAGGCCTTCCAGCGGGCGCTGGAACTCCGCCGGCAGGTGGGTCTTGGCGCTGCCCATCGACTTGGCCTTGGCCGCATCGTCCGCATCGTCCGCATCGGCGTCGCCGAACTGGACCACGAAGTTGTCCTGCGAGCGGTAGATGCTCAGCCCATCCCAAAAATGCTCCTTGGCCATGGTGCGGATGTTGCCGGCGTGCTCGGGGGCGAACTGCGGGGCCAGCTCAATGATGATGCGGCCACCTTCCACATCCATGTACAGCGTGTTCTCCGCTGCTGGGGTATGCCAGTCGCTGGCTGGTGCGGCATCGATGATCTCCTGCGCGCTGCGGTATTTGGCGGGGGCGTCGGCCGCCAGCAGCGGCAGCGGGGACAGCGACAGGGCCAGGGCAAGCAGGCAGGGACGTAGCGTCATCGGGCGCATTCCAGTTGGGTGTGCCCCGATTCTGCGCGATCGCCTGCGCCGCCCGCCAGCCTCATGACCGAGGTGGGGGTGACTACCGGCATATTCGCTATAGCGAACTAAACACTAGTATCTACTTCACGTTAGTCGGCAGGAGTGAGGGCCATGACTGAATTGGATGCATATCTGCGCAAGTTCCAGAAGGAATTGAGCACAGGCACGGTATCGCTGGCCTTGCTGGCGGTGCTGGCCAAGGCGCCGGAGCCGCTGTATGGCTATCTGATTGCCAAGGAGCTGGAGCGGGTTGGCGACGGGGTGCTCAGCGGCAAGCAGAGCGCCTTGTACCCGGTGCTGCGCAATCTGGAAGGCGCGGGCCTGCTGGAAAGTCACGTGGAGCCATCGGTGGCCGGACCGCCGCGGCGCTACTACCGCATCAATGACGATGGCCACGCCGCATTGCGGCAGTGGATCGCAGCGTGGAATGCCACCCGGGACTCGGTCGAGTCCGTACTGGAAGGAATCAACTGATGAATACCGAATACAACGCGCGACCGCTGCCGACGACGATTCCCGAATACCTGGACCAGCTGCGTGTCGCATTGAGCGGCGCTGACCTGGCAATGATCCAGGACGCGCTGTACGACGCCGAGGAGTATCTGCGCTCGGAGCTGGCCGAACAGCCGGGCAAGAGCGAGGCCGAGGTGATTGCTGGTGTTGCCGGCAGTTATGGCGCACCGGAAGAAGTGGCCGAGATCTACCGCGAGACCGAGGTCACCGTGAACCGCGCGATGCGTACACCGCGGCCAGCAGCGCGGCCGCAGCTTGTAATGGCGATGGCGGCAGTGGGTGCCACGGCTTCGTCCGTCGAGCCAGGCGCTGCGGCATCGGTTGCTGCGCCGGTACAGCGTTCCTTGTTGGCACGCTTCTTCGGTGTTGCGCTGGATCCACATACCTACGGCGCGCTGTTCTACATGCTGTTGTCGCTGGCCACCGGCATCTTCTTCTTCACCTGGGTGGTCACCGGTTTGTCGTTGTCGGTATCGCTGCTGATCCTGATCATCGGTATTCCGATCCTGTTGTTATTCCTGGGTTCGGTGCGGGTGTTGTCGCTGGTCGAAGGCCGCATCATCGAGACCATGTTGGGTGTGCGCATGCCGCGTCGTCCCACCTATACCGATCGCAGCCAGGGTTGGCTGCAGCGTATTGGCGCGATGTTCTCGGACGGCCGTACCTGGCTGACCATGCTGTACTTCGTGTTGATGCTGCCGCTGGGCATCCTGTACTTCACCGTGGCGACCACCTTGCTGTCGACGTCGTTGGCGTTGGTATTCGCACCGCTGGTCTCGCTGTTCTCCAACCTGCCGATGGGGATCTGGATCGACGGCGTCAATGTCGGCAATGCGTTCTGGTTGTGGCCGGTATCGGTGGGTGTAGGCGTGCTGCTGCTGTTTGGCACGCTGCATCTGGCACGCGCCGTTGGCAAGTTGCACGGTGCGATGGCCAAGCATCTGCTGGTGCGCTTGTAAGCGCGGTTAGTTGAAGGAATGCAGAAGAGGGGGGCGGGGGCGCCCCGCGTTTTTTTTTTTGGGGCGGGGGGCAGCGCCCGGCGGGGCACGAGCGACCCCGCCCCGCCGCCGGCAGCG
>NZ_JBRREI010000114.1:0-2827 GCF_056760195.1 Stenotrophomonas sp. STEN020 | reverse complement strand
CAGAGAAGCGAACTATGCAAAGCCGCTGCCGATTGAACTGAATCTCAGCGGCGGGAGTGCTTTCGGGGCCTTCTGTGATGAAGATGATCTCGAATGACATATTCAGAGGCCTAACTCTGGAATTAAGCCGACCCGCGAAGCGGGTTCGGCTTGAATGAACTGTTAGGCGGCTGTGGCGACTGGTGGAACCCCTGCCCAAAGCTGCCCTGCTTGTGCAACCCAACGCGAGCCGATCATGCCACAGCTTGCGGGACGGAGCTTGCCCAGGAAACCCTGCCGAGCGTTGCCACCGAAGTGCGATGAAATGATTGCGGCAGGGCAATGAAGCGTAAGGCGAAGTGGCGAACTTGCCGATGCCAGGAGCAGTTGGAGCTGTTACCCGGAGCCGACCAGTGACTTGCCGATGTTGCGGCCGGAAGAAGAAGGGCCAGCCAACCAACACGCCGCCGCCTAACTCTGGAATTAAGCCGCGCCGCGAAGCGGCGTCGGCTTGAATGAACTGTTAGGCGGCGGTGACCCTTACCGCTCCCCGGGGCCAATGCTGCCTTGCTTGTACAACCCAACGTGAGCCGATCATGCCACAGCTTGCGGGATGGAGCTTGCCCGGGAAACCTCGACGAGCGTTGCTGCCGAAGTGCGGCGAAATGATTGTGGCAGGGCAGCGATGCGTAAGGCGAAGTGGCTGGCTTACCGCTGCCAGGCACAGTTGGAACTGTTACCCGGAGCCGACCAGTGACTTGCCGGTGTTGCTGCCGAAAGAAGAAGGGCTAGCCAACCAACACACCGCCGCCTAACTCCGGAATTAAGCCGACTCGCGCAGCGAGTTCGGCTTGAATGAACTGTTAGGCGCCACTAGTGCCGCCGAAGTAGTTGTAGCACCCAATGGCAACGATGGCGACTACCAGTGCAATCAATCCAACACCCTCGATGTCCAGGTCTGCCTTGACGATCTTGCGACGCAAGCTTGGGACCAACAGGCAGGGTGAAATGACCACCAAGCCAGCACAAAGGCTGGCGAGGCCCAGCCAAAAGTTGAACTGCCAAGTATCAAGAATTTGGCTAAGCATGCGTATAGCGCCTAACTCCGGAATTAAGCCGACCCGCGCAGCGGGTTCGGCTTGAATGAACTGTTAGGTGCTTAGCCCATTGCTAGCGAGCAGACGCGCCAGCACGTAATGACCGAAGTTTGCCAACTCTTCCTCGGATAGTGCAGCCAAGTCCTCAAGGGTGCCGGGTGAATAGTCCTTGAAGGTGACCAGGCTTTGATATGCCCAAACACCCGGTTCTTGGCCCTTGCGAGCGTCATCGAGCACCACCCTCAATGAGCCATCCGGGAGCACCGCCAAGCTGCATAAAACAGCCTTGCTCTTTGTTGGGAACGTCTGGGAACTCTCCATAGCACCTAACTCTGGAATTAAGCCGACTCGCGAAGCGAGTTCGGCTTGAATGAACTGTTAGGGGGCTGGCCCGACAAGTCTGGCCAGTTCCACATCTGTGTAGAACTTTAGCCGCTTTACCCGCTGGCCGTTGAGAAGATCCAGCGACGGACCGTACTCGTACCCCGGTGCCTCGGCCGACCCGGCCAACCCATGTACTCGTGAGATGTCGTAGCCCTGACAAAAGTAGATCTCAGTGCCTCCATCTGAGGGGGCAAATGGCGCTGGATCGCACTGGGGACGCCCGCCGGCAAGGATTGCCTGGTAGCTCTTCCATGCAGAAGCAACAATCGACGCATGCTCCGGCTTGAGCCTAGATGTGTCGATGCCGAAGTTGGATTGTGTGTCCGAAATGACCTTCACAGATGATGGAAGACGCGCTTTCGACGGATTCATAGGCAGCCCGGTTTCGGGGTTGTCCTCGTAGCCAGATGCGAAGGATTCTTGTGCAGCTTCGACAGGCGGTTGCTCGGCCACGCAGGCCGTTACCGCAATTGTTGCAAGGCTAATCCCCAAGGCCAAAATGAACTTCATGCAGCCCCCTAACTCTGGAATTAAGCCGACTCGCGAAGCGAGTTCGGCTTGAATGAACTGTTAGGCCGTAGCAAGGTGCAAGAGTGCATGACTTAGCTCCCACTGCTCACAAGCTCGGATGGAGATTGCTCCGTCAGGACGAAGCTCGGAGATATTGAATCCATCTTCAACATCCTCATAGTACAGGGCGATTTTGCCAGATTTTGCCACCACAAATGCGGTCTCAGCAATTCCCAGGCGATCAATCTTGGTGCGATAGGGAACAACTTTGAAATGCTCGAAAAGTTGCTGGATATCAGGCGAGCAGTCAGAGAGTTGCCTGGCAACCAGTGCCTCTAGCTCCTCCGCGGAAATAGGTTGCCAAGTGTCCATGCGGCCTAACTCTGGAATTAAGCCGACCCGCGAAGCGGGTTCGGCTTGAATGAACTGTTAGGCGGCTTTGGCCATTGACTGAGCCCAGGACCAATGCTGCCTTGCTTGCACAACCCAATACGAGCCGATCATGCCACAGCTTGCGGGATGGAGCTTGCCCGGGAAACCTTGCCGAGCGTTGCCGCCGAAGTGCGATTAAATGATTGCGGTAGAGTAGTGAAGCGTAAGGCGAAGTGGCGGACTTGCCGCTGCCAGGAACAGTTGAAACTGTTACCCGGAGCCGACCGGTGACTTGCCGATCTTGCTGCCGAAAGAAGAAGGGCCAGCCAACCCAGAACACTGCCGCCTAACTCTGGAATTAAGCCGCGCCGCGAAGCGGCGTCGGCTTGAATGAACTGTTAGGCGGCTGTGGCGACTGACGGAACCCCTGCCAAACGCTGCCCTGCTTGTGCAACCTAATGCGAACCGATAATGCCACAGCTTGC
>NZ_JBRREI010000113.1:0-2873 GCF_056760195.1 Stenotrophomonas sp. STEN020 | reverse complement strand
TGCTTTGGGATTCTCCGGTGTTTTTTGTTTTTCTTCCTTCCTCTTCGTGCCATTAGTTTTCATACAAATTCGTTAGTTTTCCGTGTACCCCCCCGCTCCTACAAACAATCCACCCACATCAAGCATCAACCGTGCAGATGCAGCTCCGGAATGCGCTTCTCATGCGCGGCAAACAGGTCCTGGAACTCTTCCTCGTTGAACTCATCGGGCAGATAGACCGCAACCTGGCTGCTGACGCCATTGGCATCCACGCGCTCGCGCGGCCCAGCCCGCAAAGACACTTCACGATCCTTGAAAGTAGTGACCCATGGGGTCTCATCCCACTGCGTCACTTCAGCGTTGACTTCATCCCAGATAACAACAATCGTAAACATGGCGTCTCAACTCTTCAGGGTGCGGTGTTCGCTGGTGATGGTCGCACCTTCGCCCATCACTTTCGTGACCGGTGTGCGGGTGGCTACATCCAGTAGTCGTTCCCATTGTTCGTCGGTCAACGCGCCGGTAGCGGAAAGAATGCGGTGCACCTGCAGCTTACCGGCTTCATCGCGGCTGGATGTGAGATCGGCGTTGAACTCACCCAGCTCCCAGCCCTTCTTCTCTGCATACATCCGCAAGGTAATCGCAGTGCAGGCTGCCAGCGATGCCAGATACAGATCGAACGGCGCCATGCCCGCATCCTGCCCACCCAGCCGGGCTGGCTCATCGGCAACAAGCTGGTGGACGCCGTTGCTGATGCGATGGGCGTAGTTGTTTTCCGTTGATTCAATGGTGACGTGGGCCATGGCAGCCTCCTTCAGGACGAGCCGTCAAACTACTGCGATACAGACTGCTCCGGTAGTCACCGTTTATTGCCTGCATCGTCCCATCGGCTGAACGATGCCATCGTTTACACCGTCACGATGGCTGCCGTGCCAGCGTGATGGGCAACTGCGGCATCCTCAAGCAGGCAATTGACCGCGGTATTCAGCATCTTCGGCGCGATGAAATGGCGATGGATCGGGTCTACTGCTGCCATGTACAGATGCCCGAAGGGGTTGCGGCAATGCACGCGGGTGGAAAGGCTGAAAGTGATCAGCTCGCCATCGCGCTGCACCGCGACGCTGGAACGGAATTGCAGATGGCGATCATCGGCACCGAGCAGCACCTGCGCCGAGTTGGCGCTGATGGAAGAGGCCAGCACCGGGAAACGTTGGGCAAAACGTTCGGTTGGCGCAGCGCTCAATAGCGACGACACCGGGCAACCCAAGGACGAGGTGCGCAGTCGCAACGGCCGCGCCAATAGATTCCGCAGCCGCATCAGGCCGCTGACGCTGCCGGCGGGTTGCTGGATAAAGGCGGTGAGCAAGGCTGCCAGCAATTGTTCCGGATTGCTGCCGGCAAGCCAGTGTTGAGCGATCTGGATCTCCACGTGATCCTGATGGTGGTGACGCGGCAGTTGCTTGGCCAGCAGCGAGTTCAGCGGCAGCTGATGGCTGCTGTGTGTTTGCAGGGCGGGCAGTCGGTGCGAACGGGCACCGCTGCGTGGGCGGAGTTGCACCAGCAACTGGCGCACCTGCCCGGCGTGACGACGCAGATGCGCACAGGCCCAGGCTTGCCGAGGCAGCGGGTCGAAGCTGAGTACGCTGGTCCACACCTGCGCCTGTTGTGTGTGCTGCTGCAGTACTGCTGGCATCAGTTCAGTGAGGCTGGCGAGGTCGGCTTGGCCGCGCATGACCTGTGCTTGTTGTGCGGGATCCAGTGCGCCAGCGGTCTCATCGGGATGGCAGGAAACCGCGAACAGGGCCGGATGTTTTCCATTGCCGCGCAAGGGCTCAAACTGGTGCCAGGTGTTGGCGGCCATGCGCACCGAGAACAGGCAATCGGCGGGAATTTCGACGTGGCGCAGGGCTCGCTGGATATCCATCGACGTATCGCAGGCCGAACCGGCGGCGATGAAACGCAGACGCGCGCCGCCGCTGCCGCTGATCGCGGTGAACACGCGCGGTGCAGCATGACGATGGAAGGGGTGACCATTGCGCCCCACCGAGAATGTGTAGAGCGCGGCGTTGTCGCCGGCTGCGAGGTTGGGTGCTGAAAGCCGTGCCGAAGGTTCGTCCAGCGCATCGTTGAAATGCGCATGGTTGGCTTGGCGTGCACCTGCCGCTTTTGCAATGGCGTCGCCAGCGCCAACATCGAGCTGGGTCAGTAGTGTGACTTCCGCGGCACGGCTGCCATCACTGGCATTGATCGAGACATGCGGAAAGCTGCTTTCGTTGGGAGTGCGACTGCGTTCCATGCGATGCCTCGTGGTAGTCAGCTGGCGGGTTTTGCCTTGGTCTTGGCGTTGCGACGTGATTCGCGCTGCAGCGGCCCGGCCGTTGGGCAGACCTCGAAGGCAAAGCGACTCAAGGTGTTGACCATGTTGTCGGGAGTGAGGCGGTAGAAAACGAACTGGCCGCGGCGCTCGCTGGTGACCAGCCCGGCGGCGGTGAGAACCGATAGGTGGCGCGAGATGGCCGGCGCGCTCATCTCGAAACGCTGGCCAATTTCGCCTGCGGTGAGTTCCTGCGCCGACAGATAGGCCAGGATCTCCCGGCGCGGGCGCGAGGCAAGGGCTTCGAAGATCTGATCGGCGGGCATTTGTAATCAATTAACTAATTCGTTAATTAATTAAGCGCCTGATTGCCGGGGTATGTCAAGCACCCGCACTAGCTGTAGTGCCGAGCCATGCTCGGCAGGGGCGTTCCCAACCAAACCAACAGACACAGATGTAGTGCCGAGCCATGCTCGGCAGGGGCGTTCCCAATCAAACCAACAGACACAGATGTAGTGGGCCGGCAGGGGGGGGGCTGGGGGGGAGCCGGCAATGCAGAGGCGCCGCAGGCGCGGGCGCA
>NZ_JBRREI010000112.1:0-2906 GCF_056760195.1 Stenotrophomonas sp. STEN020 | reverse complement strand
CCTTCGGGTGGGGCCCCCGGCGTTTTTATTACCCCAGTTGGGCCCCCCCTTTGCGGGTCTGGGGGGGGGCGTCAACCCCCCCCCCCCTCTTGGGCGGGGCTCTACGGGTGTGGCGGTGCGCGTTGCGGTTGCGTGCGATCTGGTGCTGGGTCGGTCATCGAGCAGGCGGCTTCGTGACTCAATTCTTGGGCGTCCCGAGCTTGTCATCCTCAGGGCTGAAACTGGCGCAGAAGCGCTGGCGTTGATGAGCCGAAATTGTGCGGTTGCAGCATGACTGCGACAGCGTAGCGACAGGTCCAACTACCTTAACGGCGTTATCATCTCCCGTCCTTCTTGCCCATTAGCGCCCACAACTCGATGTCCAACGAAGATTTCAAGCAGGCCGCCCTCGAATATCACCGGATGTCGCCGCCAGGCAAGATCAAGGTGGTGGCTACCAAGCCCATGTTGACCCAGCGTGACCTGTCGCTGGCGTATTCGCCGGGTGTGGCCCATGCCTGTGAAGCGATCATGGAAGACCCGGCCATGGCCAGCGAGATGACCGCGCGCGGCAATCTGGTCGGCGTGATCACCAATGGCACCGCGGTGCTGGGCCTGGGCAATATCGGCCCGCTGGCCGGCAAGCCGGTGATGGAAGGCAAGGGTGTGCTGTTCCAGAAGTTCGCCGGCATCGATGTGTTCGACATCGAAGTCAACGAGAACGACCCGGACAAGCTGGTCGAAATCATCGCCTCGCTGGAGCCGACTTTCGGCGGCATCAACCTGGAAGACATCAAGGCACCGGAGTGCTTCGTCGTCGAGCGCAAGCTGCGCGAGCGGATGAACATCCCGGTGTTTCATGACGACCAGCACGGCACCGCGATCATCGTCGGTGCGGCGGTCCTCAACGCCATGGTGATCACGGGCAAGAAGATCGAAGAGGTCAAGCTGGCCACCACCGGCATGGGCGCTGCGGGTATTTCCTGCGTCAACATGCTGGTTTCTCTGGGTTTGAAGCCGGAAAACATCCTGGCCTACGACCGTGACGGCGTGATCCACACCGGCCGCACCGATCTGGACCCGGAAAAGGCCCGCTACGCCCGCGATACCGACAAGCGCACGCTGGCCGAGATCGTCGATGGCGCGGACATCTTCCTGGGCCTGTCGGCAGGCGGCATCCTCACCAAGGACATGGTCGCCAGCATGGCGCGTGATCCGGTGATCTTCGCCCTGGCCAACCCCTACCCGGAAATCCTGCCGGAGGACGCCAATTCGGTGCGCTCGGACCTGATCATGGGCACCGGTCGCTCGGACTACCCGAACCAGGTCAACAACGCGCTGTGCTTCCCGTACCTGTTCCGTGGTGCGCTGGACGTTGGCGCTACCAGCATCAACGAAGAAATGAAAGTCGCCTGCGTGCGCGCGATTGCCGCGCTGGCCCGCAAGGAAGCTTCTGATCTTGGCGCCGCCTATGGCGGTGATGTGCCCAGCTTCGGCCGCGACTATGTGATCCCGCGTCCGTTCGATCGCCGCCTGCTGGTGGAGCTGTCGGCCGCCGTGGCCCAGGCCGCGATGGATTCGGGCGTTGCTACCCGCCCGATCGCCGACATGGGCGCTTACCGCGACAAACTGGCCCAGTTCGTCTACCGCACCAGCCTGTTCATGAAGCCGGTCTATGACCGTGCGCGTTCGGACAAGCAGCGCGTGGTTTACGCCGAGGGCGAAGAAGAAGTAGTGCTGCAGGCGGTGCAGAACGTGATCGACGAAGGTGTTGCCTTCCCGATCCTGATCGGTCGCCCGGACGTGATCGAAGCCCGCATCGAGCGGCTGGCGCTGCGCATGCGTGCCGGTGTCGATTTCGAGATCACCAACATCAACGACGACCCGCGCTTCAACGAGTACTGGCAGTACTACCATGAGATGACCGGCCGCAAGGGCGTCACCGTGGCCGCCGCCAAGAACCTGATGCGCTCGCGTCCGACCCTGATCGCGGCGGTGATGGTTGCCCGCGGTGAGGCCGATGCGATGTTGTCGGGCCTGGTTGGCCGCTTCCACAAGAAGCTGGGCTACGTGCGCAGCGTGATTCCGCTGGAGGCCAAGGTCAGCTCGACCTCGGCGATGACCGGCGTGATCAACAACCAGGGCGTGTTCTTCTTCGTCGACACGCATGTGCAGGAAGATCCCAGCGTCGAGCAGATCGTCGAATCCACGCTGCAGGCGGCGTTCCGCATGAAGCTGTTCGGTATCGAACCGAAGATTGCGCTACTGTCGCATTCGAATTTCGGCAGTCACGATTCCAAGGACGCGCTGAAAATGCGTCAGGTGCGCGAAGCGCTGCTCAAGCGCAACCCGCGCTTGAACGTGGACGGCGAGATGCAGGGCGACACCGCATGGGATGAGGCACTGCGCGAAAAGCTGCTTCCCAACAGCACGCTCAAGGGCCGCGCCAACCTGTTCGTGTTGCCGAATCTGGAAGCGGCCAACATCGCCTACAACTTGGTGCGCGTGTTCACCAACGGCGTGGCGATTGGTCCAATCCTGATGGGCATGACCAAGCCGGTGCACATCCTCACCAGCAGCGCCAGCTCGCGCCGCGTGCTGAACATGACCGCGATTGCCGCGGTCGATGCGCAGATCCGCAAGCAGATGGAAGCCGACCGCGCGGGTTGATTGCCAACCAGCACGTGTCTGAGGAAAGCCGGCCTTGTGCCGGCTTTTCTCTTGCGGGGGATGCGAGGTTGCAGACGCTCTGCGGGATCTGTTTGTTTTGTAGGAGCGGCGTCAGCCGCGAAGCAGATGCCCCATCAGATGGCAAGATCGCCAGATGCCTCGGGAATGTCAGCTTCGCGGGGGGCGCCCCGCCGAAAAGCATTTGGTGGGGGTTGGCGGTGGTGGGCGGCGGCGCGGGATGGGGAGGGCGCCCCCCG
>NZ_JBRREI010000111.1:0-3119 GCF_056760195.1 Stenotrophomonas sp. STEN020 | reverse complement strand
CCAGCGGTGGGCGCGTCCCCCGGCCGCCCCGCTCCCCGGCGGCCCCCCGCCGCCCCACTAGTTTTGGCGTGGGCGGGCACGGCCTGTGCCTAGCAGGGGGCGGCACTACGGGAAAGGCTTCACCCGGTGTTCTGCACGCCTTGCGATACGCCGTTGACGCAGGCTACCAAGGCACGCAGCAGACCCTCATCCTGGCGATCACTTGCACGCCAGCGCTGCAGCAGGTCCACCTGCAGAATGCTGATCGGGTCGATGTAGGGATTGCGTAGGCGGATCGACAACGCAAGCCGCGGGTCCTGCTCCAACAACTCCTGCTGGCCACTCAAGCGCTTCACCCAATGTGCGGTCAGCGCTAGTTCCTCGCGAATCAGCGGAAAGAACTGCTCGTGCAGCGGGCCGGCCAGTTTGGAGAATTGCTCAGCGATATGGATGTCGCCCTTGCTCAACACCATCGACATGTCATCGAGGAAGGTCTCGAAGAACGGCCAATCGTGCGCCATCTCCCGCAGTGTCTGCTCATGCCCAGCATCTGCAGCAGCCTGCAGACCACTGCCGACACCGAACCAACCCGGAATCACCGCCCGTGCCTGGCTCCAGGCAAACACCCACGGGATAGCACGCAGATTGCTCAGCGCCGCATCCTGACCCAAGCGCCGCGATGGCCGTGAACCAAGCGTCATGCGCTCGATCACATCGATCGGGGTCGCTTGGCGGAAGTAGTTCATGAACTGTGCGTCGCCGACAAAGGCGCGATAGGCCACAGAACTCTGCTCGGCAACCAAAGCCATCACCGGCTTCCACTGTTCCTCGCGCGGCTCGTCAGCACGCGGGCGCAGGCTGGCACGCAGTACCGCGCCGGCCGATTGCTCCAGCGAGCGCAACGCCAACGCACGGATACCGTACTTGCGATGGATCACCTCGCCCTGTTCGGTGACACGCAGGCGGCCACCGATGCTGCCGCGTGGCGAGGCGTTCACTGCATGGGTGGTCTTGGTGCCACCGCGACTGATCGAGCCACCGCGACCGTGGAAGAAGGTCAGCTTTACGCCGAACTCGGCCGCTGTTTCCAGCAGCTCGACCTGCGCGTGTTGCAGGCCCCAGCGTGAGGCAGCGATACCGCCATCCTTGCCACTGTCCGAATAACCCAGCATCACCATCTGCACATCATCACGAGCAGCCAGATGCGCGCGATAGACCGGATCGGCGAGCAGATCGCGCAGGGTGGCAGTGCCGCGCTGCAGGTCATCGACGGTTTCAAACAACGGCGCGATGTCCAGAGGCACTGCGCCCTCCGCATCAAGCAGGCCACCACGACGTGCCAGTGCCAGCACCGCCAGAACGTCGCCGCGATCGTGCGCCATCGAGATGATGTAGCTGCCCAATGCATCAGCTCCGTGGCGACGACGCGCGTCCGCCAATGCGGCAAACACCTTGTCCAGGCGCTGACCTGCTTCATCCTCGCCACACGCCAGCACTTCGGTACCGGCGGCGTACCGCGACAGCAACTGCGCACGCGCCGCATCGTCCAACGCGTCGAATGCCTCCTGCCCGCCCAGCACTTCGGCCAGCGCGCGCGAATGCACACTGGATTCCTGGCGCACATCCAGGCGCGCCAGATGGAAACCAAACGTGCGCACGCGCCACAGCAGACGCCGCACCGAGAACCAACCAGCGTGCTTGCCCTTGTTGGCTTCAAGACTATCGAGGATGAGCTGGATGTCGTGGATGAATTCTTCCGGCGACGCATATGCCCCCGGGGCATCCTCCAATGTCGCCTGCAGACGCGCGCGCATGCGGTCGTTGAGCAGGCGGTACGGCATGTCGGCATGACGCGGGCGCGACTTCACCTGCGGCAGCAGTTGCTGGTACTCCTGCACACGCGCCAGCACTTCCGCGCTGACACCGACCAGTTCGGTCGATTGGCTGAGCAGGCTGGCCAGCGCCACCATGTCTTTCAGATACAAGCCCAACACCGCGCTGCGCTGTGCGTTCAAGGTATTGGTGATGGTGCCGGCGTCCACATTCGGATTGCCGTCCATGTCGCCGCCGACCCATGTGCCGAAGCGCAGCAGACGTGGCAACGGCAAGGTCCGGCCCCAGGTGTCGCGCAGCGCCTGTTCCAAGGACTCGTAGAACACCGGAATTACCCGGTACAGCACGCGGGTCAGATAGAAGCCAACGTGTTCGCGCTCATCATCAACGGTTGGGCGCACCGGCGAGGAATCGGCGGTCTGCCACGATGCGGTCAAGGCCATGCGGAAACGCGCGGCATCGGCGGCCTGCTCGCCGGGCGTGCGTTGGCCGTCGAGGTTGTCGACCAAGGCGGCAACCATCAACTGTTCTTTTTCCAGCAGCGCGCGGCGCACAGCTTCGGTGGGGTGCGCGGTGAACACCGGTTCGATATCGATCTGCGGCAGCCACTGCGCCAGTTCTTCCGGCGTCACGCCCTGTGCCTTCAGCGCAAGCAAGGCGTCATGCAGGCCTTCCGGCTGCGGACGCTTGGTGCCTGCGCGCTGATAGTCACGGCGACGGCGGATGCGATGCACGCGCTCGGCGATGTTGACCACCTGGAAGTAAGTGCTGAAGGCACGCACCAGCGCTTCGGCATCGCGCGGTGCGCGGCCGGCAAGCTGGGTGCTCAGCTGGGTCAACGGCGCCTGGCTTTCGCGGCGGGCGATGGCGGTGGTGCGCACATCTTCAACCTCGTCGAGGAAGCCCGGCGATACCTGTTCGGAAATAAGATCACCAACCAGTGTGCCCAGGCGACGCACATCGTCGCGCAAGGGCAGGTCGGGGGTGGCGAAGACAACGCTGCTGCGGTACTCGTTCATCTAAGACGTAGAGCCTGGAGAGCGGAAACCCGTCAAGCCTACCGCAAAAATCAGCACAATTTTGCAGTGCACCAAACCTGAAACAGTTGCATTTGAATGTTGTCTGGCAGCTGTCCTTTTGGACAGAAAGGTACGCTGGATCAGTCAGTTCGAGGACATGACGAAACGGCAACGCTTCACCTGTAGTGGGGGGGGGGGGGGGGGGGGGGGGGGGGTGGGGGGGGGTAGAAGCACAGGCCCCCCCCGGCGGGGCGCGGGGGGGGGGGGGGGGGGGGGTTTGGGTGGGGG
>NZ_JBRREI010000110.1:0-3170 GCF_056760195.1 Stenotrophomonas sp. STEN020 | reverse complement strand
GGCGGGGGTGGGGTGGGGGGCGGCGTGGCGGTGGCGCCCCCCCGCGCGCTGGGCCCCCCCCCCCGCCCCCCCCCCCCCGCCCCCCCCCCCCCAACTACAAGGGCCAAAAAAAAAGCCCGGGCACTGCCCGGGCTTTTCAGTGGACAAAACCAGCTGAAATTATTCGATCGGCTGTTCCAGCATCAGCTGGCGTGCGAAACGCACCGGCGGTGCGCCGTAGGACAGCATCTGGTCGTGGTAGGCCTTCAGGTTGAAGTTGGCACCCTGCTTTTCCTGCACTGCCTTGCGGGTGTCGAAGTGCTCCTGTGCACCGACGAAGTAGGTCGGCAGCTGGGCAGAGGTGAGCTGTGCGCGCACCCACTTGCCCGAGGCTTCGCTTTCCTGCTGGAAGGCGTCGTGGGTCATCAGGTGCATGGCCTGCTCGCGGCTCCAGTTGTCCACGTGCACACCCTGGTCGAGGATGGCATTGGCAATGGTGCGCAGGTAGAACTTCAGCTGCACCAGGTGGAACAGCGGGTCGTTATCCAGGTAGCCCTGTTCCTGCATCATGCGCTCGGTGTAGACCGCCCAGCCTTCTGCAAACAGGCCCGAGCGCAGCACCGCACGCAGCGTCGACGGGAACTTGCCCGAGTGCCAGCCTTCCAGGTAATGGCCCGGGGTGCCTTCGTGGATGGACAGCAGGTGGATCATGCGGCTGTTGTATTCGCGCAGGAAGGAATCGACCTGCTTGTCGTTCCAGTCGTCCGGAATCGGCGAGACCGCGTAGAAGGTCTTCAGGTTTTTGTCCAGCGGGCCCGGCGAGTCGCAATAGGCCACGGCCACGCCACGCTGGAATTCCGGCATCAGGATGATGTCGACCGGCGCATCGGGCAGTGTCATCAGGTCATGCTTGCGCACGAACTCGGTGGACTGGTCCAGCGCGGCCTTGGCGTCGTCCACGACCTTGTCGCGGGCCGGCTTGTCGGCATAGGCCAGTTCCAGTGCGGCTTCGATCGCCTTCTGCTGCTGGTCGTCGGTCGGGTTGGCCGGCATTTCCGGTGCGCCCGGCTTGTCCTTCAACACCACCTGGGCGATGCCGTACATGTCCTTGCGCACGCGGGTCAGCTCGGCGCGGGCACGCTCGCCGATCTCGGCGCGCGACAGCGAGGAGTTCAGCGAGAACTTCAGCTTCTGGTCGTACTTCTCCGCACCGATGCGGAACTCGCCCTTGGCATTCGGCACCAGGGTCTTGTCCAGCCAGGTCTGCTGCTCTTCAACAGCGCTGGTCAGCGTGGCGATGGCGGTCTTCAGGCGTTCCTGGTCGGCGGCTTCGAGCTGGCCGATGTTGGGCACGATGAAGGTTTCAACCAGGCTGAGAATGCCGCGGTTCTGCTTGGCCACGGTTTCGGCGTGGATCTTCGGCACGCGTGCCGGATCCAGGTTGGTGCGGGCGGCAGCGAAGATCTGCGGGATCAGCTCGATGCGTGCGGTGGCCGACTTCAGGCGCTCCGGCAGCGGTGCAAATTCGCGTGCCATCAGGCCATAGATGGCACTGCCGGCCAAGCCGTTATAGACCTGCGGGTCCCACTTCCACGACTGCATGGTCTCGTTGGACCAGATGTCCGACTGCAGCTGGTTGCGCAGGATCGCGGCATCCACCTGGTTCTCGCGGCCGAGCTTGCTGACGTCGAGCTTGTCCAGCTCGGCGAGCAGGGCCTTGCTGGCGTCCAGGCTCTTCTGCTGGCCGGCGGCGCTGAGGTCATCAAGCTGGCTGTCGTAGCGGTGATCACCGATCTGGGTGGCGCTGACCGGGGACAGCTGCATCCAGGTGTCCAGTGCCTTCTTCGACAGCTCGGCGAACTGGGCGTCGGCCTGGGCCTGCCCAGCCTGCTCGGTGGTGGCGGACGGAGCGGTCGGGGCATCGCCGCTCTGGCAGCCGGCGAGGCTGGCGAGCAGGGCGGCGGCGAGCAGGTGCTTGCGCATCGGTGATCCTGTTACTGAGGGAATCCCCGAGCATAGGCGGACTGGGCAAGCGGCGCACATGCCGTTGGTTGGTGGCGGCTTGCCAAAACGGGCGGTTCGGCGCAGGCGGCGACTGCGCTTACCCCGGCTACCTTGCTGTGCACAAATTTTTAGCCTTCGTATTCAGCTATATCGCTATGCTGCCGCCACGAAACCACCTGGAACATGGAAGCATGAAGCAATTGCACGGAAGTACCTTGGCATTGGCACTGGGCGCGCTGCTTGCGCTGGGTGGTTGCGCCAAGCATGAGATGTCGGCCGATAGCGCGGCCAGTGCCGCCGATGCGGTGCAATCCCCGGAAGGTGCTTTCCTGGCCTACGAGCACACGGTGCAGCTGCAGTTGCCAGGCAAGGACATCGCACCAAGGGTGAAGGCTGTATCCGATGCCTGCCAGAGCGCCAAGTTCGGCGACTGCGCGGTGCTCAACGTGTCCCAGCAGGGCGGCGATACGCCCCGCGGTTCGGTCAAGGTGCGGGTCGCCCCCAAGGGCGTGGAGCCGCTGATCGCGTTGGCCAGCGACAAGGGCGAGGTCACCACCCGCAACACCGAGGCCGAGGATCTGGCCCAGCAGGTGGCCGATACCCAATTGATGCAGGACCGCTTGAAGGCCGAGCATGAGCGCCTGATCGAGTATCAGCAGCGTCGGGATCTGGCGGTTGCTGATCTGCTGACGATTTCGCAGCGGCTGTCGGAGATCGAAGCGGGCCTGCAGCAGGCCAATCGTGATTCGGCACAGCAGCACCGCCGCATCGATACGCAGTTGGTGACCATCAATATTGAATCGACCAACAGTCAGCGTAACCGCAGCGAGATTGGCCGGGCGTTCGGCGATTTCGGTGAGATCTTCACCACCAGCGTGGCCTATGTGATTCGCATCGCCGCAGGCCTGCTGCCGTTGATTCTGGTTGGTGGCTTCATTGCATGGCTGCTTCGTCTGTGGTGGCGCCGCCGCAAGAAGAAGTAGTCAGCAGTTTTGTAGGAGCGGCGTGAGCCGCGAAGCTGATGATCTGAAAGGTCGTCCAGGCATGAGCGCCTGTCAGTTTTGTGGGAGCGGGGGGGGGGGGGGGCGGCGGGGGTGGGGAACGACCGGCGCCGACCAGGGGACCGCGGGGCGGCCCCCACCACACACCACACACAACCACACCAACACCCGCAACGCCACACGCAG
>NZ_JBRREI010000109.1:0-4258 GCF_056760195.1 Stenotrophomonas sp. STEN020 | reverse complement strand
ATGCTCGGCGTTGGGCACCACCGGTAAAGCCCCTGCCGAGCATGGCTCGGCACTACGGCTTTGCTTCTGCTCCCTCCCTTTGGCCGAAGGCCAAGGGGAGGGTTGGGGAGGGGTTGGCTTTCAGGGCCCTTCCATTGCCCCCAGCTTCGCGGCTTACGCCGCTCCTACAAGCGGGAGCAAGGCATCATCCAACTCGCCCGCACGCACCGACGCCGGCCGCTGCAGATGCACGGCGTAGTAATCCGTGAGCACCGGCTTGGCTTCAAGCTGGCCCATGCTGACGAAGTAGCTCAGGAACGAGGCCATATACAGATCGGCGACGGTGAAGCCATCACCCACCAAGTAGCGCTTGCCGGCTACTGCCGTTTCCAGCGTGCGAATCAAATCCTCGGCGCTGCCGTAGCCGGCCTCCATCGGCGGCGCCAACTTGCCATGACGAAGGTCGGTGACGAAGGCCTCCAGCGGCCCGGCCGCAAACAGCACCCAGCGGTAGCACTCGCCGCGCTCGGCACTGCCAACTGGCGGTAGCAATGCCTTGGCCGGTGCCAGATCGGCCAGATGCAGACAGATCGCGGCGTTTTCGGTAATTGCCGTTTTACCCTGCAACAAGGCTGGCACCTTGCCCATCGGATTGATCGCCAGATACTGCGCTGACTTCATGCTGGTGCCGTACTCCAGCATCACCGCGTCGTAGCGCAAGCCGGTTTCTTCCAACATCCAACGGGTGATACGGCCGCGCGAATGTGGATGGCTGTAGAAGGTGAGCGTATCGGTCATGTCAGGCACCTGCGTTGTAAGGAGCCCACAGTGTGCGCAGGGGCTGCTGACAGCTGCTGTCAGCAGTGATGTATCAGCCGTCCGTCATGCATTGCGCGCGCCAACGCTTCAACAACTGATGACGTTGCGCTGGATAGCGTTGTGCCGTGTCTTCCAATGCCAGCAAACGGTCGGCACGGAAGTGGCGGAAATCGCCGCGCATCTCGCACCATGCAGCCAACATGCGTACATCGGCCATGAAGGCCATCGCGAACGGCCAGATCATGCGCTCACTGACCCTACCCTCGACGTCGCGGTACTGGATGCGTACCGCATTGCCGTCGCGGATGGCGCGCCGCAACGCAGGCAACCACGGCTCCGGCGGCACCGCGTGCCAATGCGGCGCGAACAGGCCACTGGTTTCTACCTGCAGCCGCAGGGCTTCCGGCAATACGCCGATGACACGCTGCAATGCTGTTTCAGCAGCGGCTGCCAGCTCGGGGTCGCCGTGCGAGGCCACCCAGCGCGCCCCCAACAGCACCGCTTCGAGTTCCTCGGCGGAGAACATCATCGGTGGCAACAGGAAACCCGGCCGCAACTGGTAGCCGATACCCGGATCACCGGCGATATCGGCGCCCTGTCCGCGCAGCGCATCAATATCCCTATACAAGGTGCGCAGGCTCACTTCCAACCGCTGTGCCAGCTCGGCGCCGCGCACCGGCGTGCGGCGCCGCCGCAATTCATCAAGCAGGTGCAGCAGTCGGGCGGCGCGTTGGCTCATGAGTGATTCCGGGACAGGCAGCTACTCAGCATAGCGGCTGGCAGCCACAGGAATGACCGCTTGGCATCAACAGAGCGCATTTATCCTGGCAAGCTGAGCAATAGGTACGCCCTATCGGAGCGAACGGTTCATTTGATTACTCATTTAACGCTCCCGTGGTTACAGTCGGTGGGAGCAAAACCCCAACGCCAGCAGGAGCCAGCCATGAGCAATGACACCAAGCCGACCTGTCCGTATCACAGCGCCCCCTCCCCCGAGCAGGCCGCGCAGTCGCAACGTGACACCAGCACCACGCCCAAGCAGAAGCATGGCGACGCGCCAGTGACGCCGATGACCACCGCCTTCGGCGCGCCGATAGTAGACAACCAGAACAGCAAGACCGCCGGCCCGCGTGGCCCGCTGCTGATGGAAGATGTGTGGCTGCTGGAGAAGCTGGCCAACTTCAACCGCGAAATCATTCCCGAGCGCCGCATGCACGCCAAGGGTTCAGGCGCATACGGCACCTTCACCGTCACCCACGACATCAGCAAGTACACCCGTGCCAAGATTTTCTCGGCAGTGGGCAAGCAGACCGAGATGTTCGCCCGCTTCACCACTGTTGCCGGTGAGCGCGGCGCGGCAGATGCCGAGCGTGACATCCGCGGCTTCGCGCTGAAGTTCTACACCGAAGAAGGCAACTGGGACCTGGTCGGCAACAACACGCCGGTGTTCTTCCTGCGTGACCCGCGCAAGTTCGGCGACCTCAACAAGGCGGTCAAGCGCGACCCGCACACCAATCTGCGCAGCGCCCGCAACAACTGGGATTTCTGGACCCTGCTGCCGGAAGCACTGATGCAGGTGACCGTGGTGATGAGCGACCGCGGCATCCCGCGCAGCTACCGCCATATGCATGGCTTCGGCTCGCATACCTACAGCTTCACCAACAACGATGGCGAACGCTACTGGGTGAAGTTCCACTTCCATAGCCAGCAGGGCGTTGAAGCCCTGACCGATGCGCAAGCCCAGGTGCTGGTCGGCAAGGACCGTGAGAGCCATGGCCGTGACCTGTTCCAGGCCATCGAGCAGGGCCAGTTCCCGAAGTGGAAGCTGTTCGTGCAGATCATGCCCGAGCTCGACGCCGAAACCTATCGCATCCATCCGTTCGACCTGACCAAGGTGTGGCCGAAGAGCGATTACCCGCTGATCGAAGTCGGCGAATTCGAGCTCAACCGCAACCCGGTCAACTGGTACCAGGACGTGGAGCAGTCGGCGTTCGCGCCAAGCAACCTCGTCCCGGGCATTGGCCCGTCGCCGGACAAGATGCTGCAGGCACGTCTGTTCGCCTACTCCGATGCGCAGCGTTACCGGCTCGGTGTGAACCATCACCAGATCCCGGTCAATGCTGCCCGCTGCCCGGTCAACAGCAACCACCGCGATGGTGCCATGCGTGTGGACGGCAACTACGGCGGCTTGCCGCACTACGAGCCGAACAGCTATGGCCAGTGGCAGGAGCAACCGCAGTACCGCGAGCCAGCGCTGAAGATCCGTGGCGATGCCGACTTCTGGAACTTCCGCGAAGACGACAACGACTACTTCAGTCAGCCGGGTGCCTTGTTCCGCAGCTACAACGCCGCACAGAAGCAGCGTCTGTTCGAGAACACCGCGCGAGCCCTGGGCGATGCGCCGGACTTCATCAAGCAGCGCCACATCGACAACTGCAACAAGGCCGACCCGGCCTACGGTGCGGGCATCGCCGCTGCCCTGCAGGCACTTGCAGCAGCCGCTGCCTCGGCCGATCCGTTCGCACCGCCGCCGCACCCGGGCAATGATTTCCCGGCTGCTACACCCGGTGCCGAGGACATCGAGCTATAAGCCCGACCCATTGATCCAAGGATGATCCAGCACCGCCCGCATTGCGCGGGCGGTGCTGTTTCCGCCCACAAACCAACACGTCATTGGCCTCTTCACTTACGCCCCCTTGCGGGGGTTACCATGCCGCTCGGCAACCCACCCATTCAAGGATTCCCCGATGAGCCTGACCGACGACCTTCTTTCCCAGCTGCAGGGCGCACCGCTGCAGCAGGTTTCGCAGCAGCTTGGCATCGACAGCCAGCAGGCCTCGGGCGCCATCAGCGCCGCGCTGCCACTGCTGATGGGCGCACTGGGCAACAACGCGGCCAAGCCGCAAGGCGCCGAAGCCCTGTTCGGCGCGCTGCAGAACAACCACAGCGGCCTGGACATCGGCAGCGTGCTGGGTGCAGTGATGGGCGGCGGCAACAGCCCGGCAGCCAATGGCGCCGGCATTCTCGGCCACATCTTCGGCGGCAACCAGAACCGCGCTGAAACCGGCCTGGCCCAGGCTACCGGCCTGAGCCCGAGCAGCTCCAGCCAGCTGTTGAAGATCCTCGCCCCGATCGTGATGGCCTATATCGCCCAGCGCATGAGCAGCGGCGGCCAGGCTGATCCCAATGGTCTGGCGCAGATCCTGGGCCAGGAGAAGCAGCAGGTGACGCAGGCCGGCGGTATCGGCGGCGGCCTGCTGGGCAGCGTGATGGACCAGGACGGCGACGGCCAGTTCGGCGTCAGCGACCTGATCAAGCTGGGCAGCGGCTTGTTGGGTAGCGGCAAGCGCTGAGCTGCTGGAGCCTGATTGAAAACGCCACCGCAAGGTGGCGTTTTTGTTCCTGTAGTGCCGAGCCATGCTCGGCAGAGGCTTCACTAGTAGAGCCCCTTGCCGAGCAT
>NZ_JBRREI010000108.1:0-4536 GCF_056760195.1 Stenotrophomonas sp. STEN020 | reverse complement strand
ACACCGGCCCCCCCGGCGCCCCCCCCCCCCGGCCACCCCCCCCCCTCGGGTTTTGCCCCCCCCCTGGGCGGGGGGCCCCCCCCCCCACCCCCCCCCCCCGCTCGGCGCGGGGCTCTACAGGTAGGGCTGACACCCCGAAGCTGGCTTCGTCGTCCCAATCAAAACACAACAAAAACCCCGCTTTCGCGGGGTTTTTGTCTGCAGCCGACTCCAACCGGAATCAGCGCTTCATCGAGCCGAAGAACTCGTCGTTGGACTTGGTGTTCTTCATCTTGTCGAGCAGGAACTCCATCGCGGCGATTTCGTCCATCGGGTGCAGCAGCTTGCGCAGGATCCAGATCTTCTGCAGCAGCTCCGGTTCGATCAACAGGTCTTCGCGGCGGGTGCCGGAACGGTTGATGTCGATGGCCGGGTACACGCGCTTCTCGGTGATGCGACGGTTCAAATGCACTTCGCTGTTGCCGGTGCCCTTGAATTCTTCGTAGATCACTTCGTCCATCTTCGAGCCGGTTTCAACCAGCGCGGTAGCGATGATGGTCAGCGAGCCGCCTTCTTCAACGTTGCGTGCGGCACCGAAGAAACGCTTCGGGCGGTGCAGGGCGTTGGCGTCCACACCACCGGTCAGCACCTTGCCAGAGCTGGGCACGACGTTGTTGTAGGCGCGGGCCAGACGGGTGATCGAGTCGAGCAGGATCACCACGTCCTTCTTGTGCTCGACCAGGCGCTTGGCGCGCTCGATCACCATTTCGGCAACCTGCACGTGGCGCGCGGCCGGCTCGTCGAAGGTCGAGGAGACCACTTCGCCGCGCACGGTGCGCTGCATTTCGGTCACTTCTTCCGGGCGCTCATCCACCAGCAGCACGATCATGTGCACTTCCGGGTGGTTGGTGGTGATGGCCGTGGCGATCTGCTGCATCATCATCGTCTTACCGGCTTTCGGCGGCGAGACGATCAATGCGCGCTGGCCCTTGCCCTGCGGTGCCATCAGGTCGAGGATGCGACCGGTGATGTCTTCCGAGGAGCCGTTGCCGCGCTCAAGCGTGAAGCGCTTGCGCGGGAACAGCGGGGTCAGGTTTTCGAACAGCACCTTGTTCTTCGAGGCTTCGATCGGCTCACCGTTGATGGTGTCCACGATCGACAGCGCGAAGTAGCGCTCGCCGTCCTTCGGAAAACGGATGCGGCCGGACAGGTGGTCACCGGTGCGCAGGTTGAAGCGGCGGATCTGGCTGGGCGAGATGTAGGTGTCATCCGGGCCGGCCAGGTAGCTGGCTTCGGCCGCACGCAGGAAGCCGAAGCCGTCCGGCAGGATTTCCAGCACGCCGTCGGCAGCAACGCCGTCGCCATGACGGGTCAGCACCTTGAGCAGGGCGAAGATCACGTCCTGCTTGCGGGCACGTGCCACGCCTTCGGAAATCTGCAGCTGTTCGGCGATTTCCAGCAGCTTCTGCGCCGGCATCCGCTTCAGGTCGCTGAGCGAATACACCGGGAAGCCTTCCGGCACGCTCGGCATCGAGCGCGGGACGAAATTGTCATTGCCGCCTTCGTTGCCCATGCCGTTGTCGTCACGCGGACGGTTGCGGTCACGGTCGCGACGGTTGCGGAAGCGGTCGCGGCGGTTGCCCTGACCTTGGCCCTGGCCCTGCTGATTGTTCTGGCCGTAACGCTGCTGGTTGTTGCCTTCGCCGCCGTCCTGGCCACCCTGTGCGGCGTTGTCGCCGCCAGAGCTTGCGGCCGGGGCCTGGCCTTCATTGCTGGACGCCGTCGCGGCGGGCGCGGGGGGCGGAGCAACCGGGGCAGGTGCGGGTGCGGGTGCGGCAGCCACCGGCGCCGGAGCGGCCGGAGCAGCTGGCAACGGCAGGGCCGGCTGGGCGGGAGCAGAGGCACCGCTGTCGGCGCTTTCAACTGCTTTGGCAACACGCGGCTTGCGCACGCGCTTCTCGACAGGAGCGTCGGTGCTCCCGGTTTCGGAAGGAGTGTTCTCGGACAAGTGCTTGATTCCTCTCGCTTGGATGTGCGAGCGCCCTGCGGGGCTGCGAATTGGTTGGGATGGTCCGGACGAGAACCCGTCCAGAGGGTGCGGCACGCGAATGCTGCCGGATGTAGCGACACTAACACCGCCAAACGTGGCGGCGCAAGCGCCTGCAAAACCCTGTTGGGCCGCGGTCAGGCTGGCCCGGTGTCCGGCGGCACGGGGCCGCCGGACCGTGCTGGATCAGACCAGCGCCTTGTCGATCATCTGGCTCAGCTGGCCCTTGCCGACTGCGCCGATCTGGGTGGCCTGGATCTGGCCATCCTTGAACAGCAGCAGCATCGGGATCGAGCGCACGTGGTACTTGATCGCGGTGGCGCGGTTCTCGTCCACATTGACCTTGGCGATCTTCAGCTTGCCGTCGTAGGCATCAGCCAATTCGTCCAGAACCGGGGAAATCATCTTGCACGGGCCGCACCATTCAGCCCAGAAATCCACCAGGACCGGTTCGCTCGATTGCAGGACGGCGCTGTCGAAGTCGGCGTCGCCGACGTGTAAAACCTTATCGCTCACTTGGAGTCTCCTGGTGCAATGCGACTGCCCATGCCGGGTTGGCGGTCGCATTGCGGTAAACTGGGGCATTGCGCGGACAGTGGGCAGGGCCCAGGTGTCGCGCGACCCGGCGCAGGGGCCGCAGTGTGCGACGGTGCCCGAATCGATGCAAGCTGCCCGGCCACACTGACCGGCTGGCACTACAAAGACGAAACCAATGAGCGACAAACCGCTAACCGACGTGACATTTTCCTCCTTCGACCTGCAGCCGGCGTTGCTGGCGGGCCTCGAAGGCGCGGGTTTTACCCGCTGCACCCCCATTCAGGCACTGACCCTGCCGGTGGCTCTGCCGGGCGGCGACGTCGCCGGCCAGGCCCAGACCGGCACCGGCAAGACGCTGGCCTTCCTGGTCGCCGTGGCCAACCGCCTGCTGACCCGTCCGGCGCTGGCTGACCGCAAGCCGGAAGATCCGCGCGCGCTGATCCTGGCGCCGACCCGCGAGCTGGCCATCCAGATCCACAAGGACGCGATGAAGTTCGCCGCCGACACCGGCCTGCGCTTCGCGTTGGTCTACGGTGGCGTGGATTACGACAAGCAGCGCGAGCTGCTGCAGCAGGGCGTGGACGTGATCATCGCCACCCCCGGCCGCCTGATCGACTACGTCAAGCAGCACAAGGTGGTTTCGCTGCACGCCTGCGAGATCTGCGTGCTGGACGAAGCCGACCGCATGTTCGACCTGGGCTTCATCAAGGACATCCGCTTCCTGCTGCGGCGCATGCCCGAGCGCACCACGCGCCAGACCCTGCTGTTCAGTGCCACCCTCAGCCATCGCGTGCTGGAGCTGGCCTACGAGCACATGAACGAGCCGCAGAAGCTGGTGGTGGAGACCGAAAGCATCACCGCCGACCGCGTCCGCCAGCGCATCTACTTCCCGGCCGACGAAGAAAAGCTGCCGCTGCTGATCGGCCTGCTGTCGCGCAGCGAAGGCGCGCGCACCATGGTGTTCGTCAACACCAAGGTGTTCGTCGAGCGCGTTGCACGCGCGCTGGAAAAGGCCGGTTACCGTGTTGGCGTGCTGTCCGGCGACGTGCCGCAGAAGAAGCGTGAGAGCCTGCTCAACCGCTTCCAGAAGGGCCAGCTGGAAATCCTGGTGGCCACCGATGTGGCCGCACGCGGCCTGCATATCGACGGCATCAAGTACGTCTACAACTACGACCTGCCGTTCGACGCCGAAGATTACGTGCACCGTATCGGCCGTACCGCGCGTCTGGGCGAAGAGGGTGATGCGATCAGCTTTGCCTGCGAGCGCTATGCGATGAGCCTGCCGGACATCGAGGCCTACATCGAGCAGAAGATCCCGGTCGAAGCCGTCACCACCGAACTGATGACCGCGCTGCCGCGTCCCGAACGTGCGCCGCTGCCTGAAGGCGAAGAAGGTGAAAGCGTTGGTGCCATCTTCCGCGAAGCCCGCGAGCAGAAGGCCGCTGACGAAGCCCGTCGTGGCGGTGGTCGCACTGGCAGCAAGCCCGGTGAACGCCGTGGCGAGCGCAGCGCCGACGGCAAGCCGCGTCCGCCGCGCAAGCCGCGCGTCGAAGGCGCCCCGGCCAATGCCGAAGCCACGCCCAAGCCGCCGCGTCCGGCCGCAGAAGGTGCGCCGAATGCCGCCAACAGCCCGGCAGTGGAAGGCGAGCGCGCGCCGCGCAAGCGCCGTCGCCGTCGTCACGGTCGCCCGGTCGAGGGTGCCGAAGGTGCAGCACCGGCAGTGGCCAGCAACAACGGCCCGGTGCAGGTACAGGCCAAGCCGATGCGTGCTGGCAACGACAGCGATTCGTTCCTGACCCGCCTGGGCCGCAAGATCCGCCGGATGCTGTCCGGCAGCTGATAGCCGCGAGCCTGTAGTGGGGGGGGGGGGGGGGGGGGGGGCGGCCCGCCCCCGCGGCCAGCCGAAGGGGGGGGGGGGGGGGGGGGGGGGGGGTGGGGGGGGGGGGGGGGGGGGGGGGGGGGGGGGGGGGGGG
>NZ_JBRREI010000107.1:0-4703 GCF_056760195.1 Stenotrophomonas sp. STEN020 | reverse complement strand
TTTGTTCATTTTTTTTTGGGGGTTGTGTGGGGGCTTTTTTTGGGGCGGGTTTGTGTTTTTGGCGGGCTCTTACAACGGCCCGGCCTCTCCATCCCCGCCAATCCGGGCTCGGTCGCCTTTTTCCGGGTTTCGTCGCAGGCCGCTTGCAGCCTGACGGGCGGCGCCTATGCTCGACTCCAATCCCTACGGTGACTGCACCATGTTCGCCAGCCTCTTTCTCGGTTTCCGCATCCTCGCCGCCTGGGCGCTGACGATTCTCGTCGCCGCGTTCCTGTGGAGCGGGCTGTTCAGTGGCATGGACCGGTCGCCGGGCTGGATCTTCGGTCTCGCCGCGATGGCCTTGGCGGTGTTCGCGCTGACCGCCGTGGTCGGCCATATCCGCCGGGTCACGCTGATCGCCGATCGCCTCGATGCACAGTCGCTGGCCAATCGCCATCGCCGTCAGGTCGAGCTGCCGCTGGATGCGCCCACTGCGTTCGCTCTGCTGGAACAGGTAATCGGACAGATGCCACGTATCGAACGCCTGGAGCGCTCGGTCGGCACCTTGCAGCTGCGTGCCACCCAGCGCCGCGCCGATCCCTATGGTGAGCGTCCGCCGTCACGTTGGAATCCGATGGCGCGGCTGGCGATCAAGCACAACCAGATCACCGCCCGCGTGATTCCCGGCGCGGATACCAGCAGCGTCACCCTGTTCTTCGAGCCCGATGCCGGGGCTTGGGTTGACCTGTGGCTGCTGGATGAAGGCAGCAATTACGAGAACGCCGAAGCCATCACCCACGCCTTGAGCGGCAAGGTTGCTCAGCAGCGCCGCGAAGAGCGCGCGCACGCTGCACGCACCGAGGCCGAAAAAGAGCTCAGTGTTGCGCGCTTGAACCTGCTGCATGCACAGGTGGAGCCGCACTTCCTGTACAACACGCTGGCCAATGCACAGGTGCTGACCCGCAGCGATCCGGCCCGTGCCGAGCAGATGCTTGGGCACCTGATCCAATACCTGCGCAGCTCACTGCCGGGCATCGACCAATCGGTGTCCACGCTCGGGCAGGAACTGGAGCGGGTGCAGGCCTATCTGGAAATCCTGAAGATCCGCATGGGCTCGCGGCTCAACCTGCAGATCGATGTGCCCGAATCCCTACATGGTGTCAGCCTGCCGTCGATGTCGCTGCAGACCCTGGTCGAGAACGCGATCAAGCATGGCCTGGAGCCCAAGAGCGGTGGCGGCACGGTGTGGATACTGGCGCGGGAGCTGGATGGTCAGCTGACGATCACCGTCGCCGACGACGGCCAAGGCATCAGCACCGACAACAGCGGCACCGGCATCGGCCTGAAGAACCTGCGTGAACGCCTGCGCCTGAGCTGCGGCGAACAAGCCACGCTCGCGCTGGTTTCCAACTTCCCCAGCGGCATGGCTGCGACCATCAGCCTGCCAAAGCGTGTTGCAGCGCCGCCGCCGGTGGTCGCTGCTGCATCGACAGCCGCGCAGGTGAACAACGCCTCCATGCAGACAACAGTGAACATCCCGGAGCTGCCCCGTGCATCTTGAAGCGCTCATCGCCGAAGACGAACCGCTGCTGCGGCAGGCGCTGGTCGCCCAGCTGCAGCGCCTGTGGCCGGAGCTCGATATCGTCGCCGAGTGCGAAGATGGTGCCGCCGCATTGGAAGCACTGGAAACGCATAAACCCGATCTGGCCTTCCTCGACATCCGCATGCCCGGCATCACCGGCCTGGATGTAGCCCGCGCGCTGCAACAGGTGAGTCCGCAGACCGAAGTGGTGTTCGTCACCGCCTACGATCAGTACGCGATCAGCGCCTTCGAGCAGGGCGCGGTGGACTACCTGCTCAAACCGGTCAGCGATGAGCGTCTGCTGGCAACCCGCCAACGCGTGTTGGCGCGCAGGCAGAGCGGCAATGCTGATCCAGGTGTACTGGAGCGGCTGCTACAGCAACTGGCAAGGCAGCCTGCCGCTGCGTTGGCCGCACCGCCGTTGGCGTGGATCACCGCCAGCAATGGCCGCGAAACCCGCCTGGTGATGCTGGATGAAGTGCTGTATTTCCGCGCCGACAGCAAATACACGGTGGTGGTCACCGCCGAGGAAGAACTGCTGCTGCGCAGCTCACTGCGCGAACTTACTGCTGCTTTGGATGCCAACAGTTTCCGTCAGATCCACCGCGCCACCATCGTCAACATGAAGGCGGTAGCAGCGGTGAGCCGCGATGACAGCGGCCGCGGCGTATTACGGCTGAAACAGCGCAGTGAAACGCTGGTGGTCAGCCAACCCTTCATGAGTCTGTTCCGCGGCATGTGATGCCGCCCCGCTTGCCGGAGTATTGCCATGCATTACCTGACAGTTTTGATCGGCAGCCTGCTGTCGATGCTGGGCATCCATGAAACACCCGGGCAGACCTCGTTAACCCGCATCAGCGGTGAACAGAGCCTGCTCAGCCGCACCACCGTGGCCAACGGTGTCAGCCGCTTCCAGTGCCTGCAGAGTGATACGGGTCGCTGCAATTACCTGTTGTACCGCGAGCACTGCAGTGGTGCCGGCGATGCTCAGCTGTGCCGGCGCGAAAGCCTGGGCGACTTTGTTGTCGTGGTTGGCACCACCCGTCAGCTGAGTGGCTTGCCCAGCGGGTACTCCCAGCAGGTAACCCTGCAGAAATAAAATCGCCGCGACGAGCGCGGCGATGGGTTTCAAAGAGTGCGATTGGCTCAGAACGCGGGTTGCAACCGCAAGCCATCGTCACCGATGTGATTGAGCTTGCCGACCAGTTCCGAATGCTGCCGCATGCGTCCGAGTTCACGCATGATGCGAACGTCTTCATGACGCAGCTCGCGGGTGCTGGTGACGGCCTGCTTGTAATCCAGAACTTCCGGATAGTGCTTGGCCATTTCCAGCGCTTCGGCCACTTCATCCACGCTGTCGGCATCGGAGCTGATCCGGGCGCGGCTGTTGAAGGCCTTCATCCAGCGCTCGAAACCGGCGGTGTGGTCGAACATATTGGCCATGAACCAGATCACGAACAGGATCGATACCCACGAGCCGAGCACGATCACCACGCGGGTGAAGGTGATATGGAAGTCATCGCGCCACAGGTAGTTGGTGATCAAGCCAAGAATCAACAGTGACGATGCCTGCCACAGCACGATCGAGGCCATCAGCCACTGGCATTTGGCCTTGGCCAGCACCGACACTTCTTCGCGTATCTGCTGATCGCTCAGGTTTTTCCAATGATCAACCTGCTTCTCGAACGGGCTGTTGTACAGCTCGTTGTCTTGCAACAACAATCCCAAACCTTTGAACAGTGCGATCATGGTGAGCTCCTTGCAGATACTTGCTGGAACGAGCGACGGATGCAGGTTGAAGCGGTCAGGCAAGTCCAGTTCTAGCACTTTCGTCGTGCTTGGCAATGGGGGCAGTGCGAAGAACTGACCAGCGGTGTTTGCCGTGACGCCGTGACAGCATGGAAATTTTGCGGTGCGTCATCGTCCAAGCCAAAGGACGTTTCGGTTTTCCTTGAATTCTTTGCTGCATCCGCACATGCGGTATCCGCAGCTGGCGGCGGGCCTTGACGGCGGCTGTACGGGTGCCGGATCGACAGCTCAAGTCAGCCAGCTGCGCAGCTGGACCGGTACGATAGGCGCCATGTCATCCCTGTTCAGCCCTGTCTCCGCCGCCGCCACCGCCCACATCCGTCGCTGGGTGCTGGACGCCTTTCCACGTAACCAGAATGGCGTTGAGTACGACACGCCGCTGGGCGATCCGGGCTGGTTCGGGCCGGGCAGCGTCACCTGGCGTATTCATTCCGAATTCCCCGGCATGTTGGCCGGCGGGCTGTGTGCGCTGATGCTGCAGCTGCTGCACCCGCGTGCGCTGGCCGGTGTCTATGACCACTCCAACTTCCGCGAGGATCTGGTTGGGCGGCTGCGCCGCACCACCAGCTTTGTGGCCGGTACCAGTTATGCGCCGGCAGCCGAGGTCGACAAGCTGATTGCCAAGGTGCGCCGGATTCATGCGCAGGTGGTGGGTACGTTGCCGGACGGCCGCGCATATGCCGCGGATGATCCGCAGCTGCTGACCTGGGTGCATGTCACCGAAGCCTTTGGATTTCTGGAAGGTTGCCGGCGCTATTGCCGCGAAGTTCCAGCCGCCATTGCTGATCGCTACTACGACGAATACCGGCGCGTGGCCGAGGCCTTGGGCGCGCGCGATGTGCCTGCCAGCGAAGCGCAGGTGCGCGAGTACTTCCAGGCGCAGCAATCGCAGCTGAGCATGGATGAGCGTTCGCGTGAGGTTTTGGAGGTGCTGAGCGAGGTGCGCTTGCCGGTGCCGCTGCCGGGCGTGTCGCGTGATGTGTTTCTGGCTGCGGGCGCGGCCTTGTTGCCGGAGTGGGCGGTGCAGCTGCTCGGCCGCAGTCGCGGCCAGCAGTTGCAATCGGTGGTGGCCGCGCGGGTGCTGCGCAGTGTGGCGCCGTTGTTCCGGATCGCCTTGAACGATGGCATTTCGACCCGCGCCTGCAAGCGGGTAGGGCAGGAGCCTGCAGTGCTCTCGGCCTGGCCCGATCTGACGTAGTGCCGAGCCATGCTCGGCAGGGGCGTTACCAGCGAAAAGCTGCCCTCACCCCAACCCCTCTCCCGTAAACGGTAAAGGGGCTCAAGCTGTAGTGCCGAGCCCTGCTCGGCAGGGGCTTTATCGGTAATGCCTTGC
>NZ_JBRREI010000106.1:0-4967 GCF_056760195.1 Stenotrophomonas sp. STEN020 | reverse complement strand
ATGCTCGGCAGAGGCCTTACCGGGAAAGCCCCTGCCGAGCATGGCTCGGCACTACGCTCCCTCCCTTTCGCACAGCGAAGGGGAGGGCTGGGGAGGGGTAAGCTCTTCGCTGGTTGATGCCGCAGTGGCCTCGCGGCTTGCGCCGCTGCTGCAAGATGGCTGGCAAGGCCCCTGCCGAGCATGGCTCGGCACTACATGTTCAGGCTGCTGCCATGCGTGCCAGCAACAGGCCTGCCAGCACCGCTGCGACGGCAACGACCACCATCAGTGCGAACAACCAGGCGCGTCTGCGCTGGCGTTGGTTGGCACTGATCGCGGCGTTGAACATGGCAACACGCTGCTGCTCGCTGGCCGCAATGACGGCCTTGGCCTTGGCTGAGCCTTCATCGGCGCCCAGTCGCCCGGCCTTGATGTCATCGGCAATGACTTCCAACTGCTGCATCACTTCGAACTGCAGCTTCTGCAGTTCCAGTGCGGTGTCGTCGTGGTTGGACAAGTGGGAACCCTCGCGGTTGGGGTCAGGCAGAAGGAGACTGCAAGGCTCGTCGGATCACCCGTGACACGATCGTCGGGTCATCACTGGACAGATGATGTCCAAGCCGCAACAAGCCGATGCCGAAGCAAGGCATCAGCAGGCCCGGCAGCACCGCGGGCAGGAGCATCAGGTCAAGCCTGCCCACCTGCAGTGCGGCCACCGTGGTCCACAGTACGCAGAAACCAAGCCAGAAAAGCATGAAGACGAAAACCAACGGCGGCAACGCATACGCGCCGCGCAGCTCGCAGCCCTGCGCGGTTGCTTGCAGGCTGCCGCGGAAGTGTGGCTTGAACGAATTCCGCATCACTGTCCGGTGGTAAAGATGTACGCGCTTGTCGCTTATCGAGCCTGCGACGCTGCCGGTGGCGGTCAGGTTGCCTCGTGCGGTGGCTGCACGCAGTGCCTGCATGGCCTGCTCGGGCGAAAGCGGGCTGGTGTATGCGGCTTGCGTGCGTGGGAACAGCCAGGTCCAGAGAGACATGCGGTCTATCGCTGCGGGGGCAGGACACGATAGCGGTAGAACCGCGCTTTGCCTATTGCAGGCTACTGTCGCGCTTGCGCATGGCTTTCTTGACCAAGGCGGTGATCTTCTTCTCGACCTCGGGGGTGAGTTCCGCCAGGGCGAAAGAAGTTGCCCACATCGGCCCGTCATCCAGCATAGCCGTGTCGTTGAAACCCAGCGTGGAATAGCGTGCACCGAACTTGCTCGCTCCCTGGAAGAACAGCACGACCTTGCCGTCGCGCGCATAGGCCGGCATTCCGTACCAGGTCTTGGGGCTCAACGAGGGCGCAGTGGCGGTGACGATGGCATGCAGGCGTCGCGCCATCTGCTGCTCGGCTGCGGGCATCTCGGCGACCTTGGCCAAGAGCTCGGCCTCGCCGTCGGCCTTCAGTTTGCCAGCTTTGGCTTCGGCCTTGAGCTCGCGCGCGCGTTCCTTCATCGCGGCCTGTTCTTCGGCGGTAAACCCGTTGGATTTGGATACAGCCATCGGTGATCCTGCAAAGCGTTGAAGGGCAGTGCTTTTTAACCCAAGCGACACGGGGAAATGTAAAGCGGGGGTGCAGATGAGCAGTCCAGTCACCGCAGGTTGGTACAGCCCGCCAGCCCGTCACTGGCAGGTCAGCTGCTTTGGCCGAGCTCGCGCTCAATACGCCGGTCGGGGATCAGCCAGAGCAGGGCGGCGGCTGCGTATAGAAGTTGCGCAAGATGTGCGTTGACGAAACTCAGGGCAACACCGCTGATGTAGAGCAGCGGCGACAGCTTGCCCTTCCAGTCATTGCCCAGGGCATGCTGCAGGCGCGAGTTCTCGCCGTCGGCAGCGACGATGCGTCGCTGCAGGATCCAATAGGCGATGGCAGCCGCCAACAGGATGCAGCCATAGAGCGCAGTCGGCAGTGGCTGCTTGTTGAAGTCATCCATCCAATGGGTGGCGAACGGCAGCAGCGACAGCCAGAACAGCAGGTGCAGGTTGGCCCACAGCACACTGCCGGTCACCTTCTGGCAGGCCTGCAGCAGGTGGTGGTGATTGTTCCAGTAGATGCCGACGTAGACGAAGCTCAGCAGGTAACTGAGCAAGGTGGTCAGCAACGGTCGCAGGGCGTCCAGCGTGGCGCCCTCCGGCGGCCGCATCTCCAGCACCATGATGGTGATGATGATGGCCAGTACGCCGTCACTGAAGGCTTCAAGCCGGCCTTTGCCCATTGCTGTCTCCTGCATGCATCGCCGAGGAATTCGGTGCAGAACGCTAGCACGAAGCGCTGTTGAGGCCGTGTGTCGGGCTTGCAGCTTGGCGGCCGTCCAGTCTGCAGGGCGGGCTGGACCGTTTGCAGGACCTATAGCAGGCGAGTGCCCAGCGGTACCTCATGTTCGGGCATGCATAGGCTGACCCGACCCTCAGCGTCGTGAAATCCGGTTACCAGGCATTCGGACATCAGTGGGCCGATTTGTTTCGGAGGGAAGTTGAGCACTGCCACCACCAGCCGCCCGACCAGCTGTTCGGCGCTGTATAGCGCGGTGATCTGTGCGCTGGATTTGCGGGTGCCGATCTCCGCGCCGAAATCCACCTGCAGGATGTACGCGGGTTTGCGGGCGGCAGTGAAAGGCTCGGCGGCGATGACGCGGCCTACGCGAAGTTCAACCTTGCTGAAGTCGTTCCAATCGATGGTCTGCATGGCGGTTGCTCGGGAGCTTGATGTCATTGGAGTGGTTGGGGCTGGCGCGATACAGGCTGATCTCCAGAACCCGTAGCGCGATAGCCAAACTCAGTCGCCTGTGGCGACGCGGTCCAGCCAAAGTTCCATCGGCTGATAGATGATTCCCATCGATTCGCTCACCTCGCCGCTGCAATGGAATCCGTAGCCGCAGTAGGCGGGCACCGAAGGCAGGGAGGCGCTCACGGTCAGCATGTCCGAGCGGACGTGCTTGATGGCTTCGGCAAGCAGGCGGCGGCCGATGCCGCGGCGCTGCAGTTCGGGGCTGATGAACAGCATTGCGATATGTCGCCCCTGCTTCAGCTCGATGAGGCCGGCGGGTTGCCCGGAAACTTCCGCCAACCACATCAAGTTGTCCTCGCTGATGCGGGATGCAAACGCTTCCGCAGCGGCAAGCTTTCGGAACGTCGCGACGCCTTCGCCAGTGAGCGTGGAGGCAACCGAATCCATGAACGCCGCCATGCAAAGCCTGCTCGCGGCATCCACATCGTTCGGGTTGAGCGGCCGTATGTTCATTCCTTTTCCGTTGATGTGCGGGTGGTGATGCGGGTATTGGAAATCATGCTTTCTTGAGTGCCATGCCGACGCTGGCAGGTGCGGTCAGGGTGAAACCGTACTGTTGGTAAAGACGATAGGCTTCGCCATCCGCCAGCAGGCTGACGTAGGCCGAAGCCGGCACCTCACGTTCGATGTACGCCTGGATTTCCAGCATCACCTTCTTGCCGAGACCACGGCCCTGATGCGCAGGCAGCACCGCGATGTCGACCACCTGGTAAAACGTGCCGCCGTCGCCGATCACCCGACCCATCGCCACGGTTTCGCCGGCATGGGTGATCTGCACGGCGAACAGCGAATTGGGCAGGCCGCGACTGGCGGCCTCCAGCGTCTTCGCGCTGAGCCCACTGGCCTGGCGCAGATGCCGGTAGGTGTCCACGGAAGGGATGTCGTGGTTGATGGTGTAGTTGGGTTCGCTCATCGTTGCATCCGGAATTCTGGTTGGCTGTGCGTCGTTGTTTCAGGAGGGCAACGCGATGGGCACGTAGACCTCGTGCCAGAGGGTGACCTTGCCGGCATCGTTGAACCGCATCAGCAGCATGGCGCGGAACAGCTCGCGGCGCCCGTCAGCGTAGCTGATCCGTGCGCGCATCGAGAACGTGACCGAAGTGCCGTCCACGAGCGCATGGTCGATCTCGTAGTCGATGCCTTCCATGCCGGCTTTCATGCCGTTGAGGAATTCGAGGTAGTTGGCAGGATTGGCCTCGTAGCGACGACCATTGGGCTCGACGATGAAGTGTTCGGCGAAGCACTCACCGATCAGTGCTTCGGTCAGTACGGAATCGCGATTGAGATGCCGGCGGTTCCAGTCGAGCACGGCATGGGCCAGCTGGAGGTGGTGCGTGCGTTGGTTTGTCATGGAACTCCGGAATGTGCGGAACGCCTGATATCGCAGTGAGCGTGGCGGCGCAGGGCAGGGTGGCTCGGCTTTCAGCGGACGGCACTGGTCTGATGGTGTCGCTGGCCGGAATGGTCTGCCCTCTGCCCGTCTACGGCAATGGTGGCGGATTGCCGGGCACCACTTGAGTCGTGCCAATGGCCGGCGACGCAGTGCCGCCCAGTACGGCCTGCGCGATCAGCTTATCCAGACGGCGGACATCCAGGCCCTTGTTGAGGTTGACCTTGATATGACCGGCCTTGGTCCAGAGCTCGATCTCGGAGTTGAAATTGAACAGGCCGTGGCCGTTCTCCGAGGACCACATGTAGATCGAGGAGTACGGTAGCGAATAGATCTCCACTTTCTTGCCGGTGATGCCCTGCGCGTCGCGCACGATCAAGCGCTTGTTGGTGAACACCGCAGAATCACGGAAGGTTTTATAAGCCGCCACGGCGGTCTCGCCGGGCACGAGGATGTCGTTCACGTCCTGCGGAATCGGGCATTCTGATACCAGCGTCCAGGCCAGGATTGCATTTGTTTCCATGTTGAAGCCGTCCTCCGTGATGGTGAATTTTTTTGCAGCGCAGGCGGAATTGTAGGTGGCGCGTTGATCAGGGCAATAGGCCGTAATGCATGACGGTTGGACGTGCGGGCGAAGCATGTACGGCACGGTTGTCCTTGTGGGAGCGGCTGTAGTGGGGGGGGGGGGGGGGCGGGGGGGGGGGGAGGGGGCCGCGGGAGCGCCCCGGGCGGGCGCGGCGACAGAGCCAAAAAAAAACACCAAGCACG
>NZ_JBRREI010000105.1:0-5007 GCF_056760195.1 Stenotrophomonas sp. STEN020 | reverse complement strand
CGCCCCCGCCGTGCCCCTCCCCCCCCCCCCCCCCCCCCGCCCCCCCCCCCCCCCCCCCCCTACGCGCCCTCCCTTTGGCCGCCGGCCATGGGGAGGGTTGGGGAGGGGTGGCTTTTTGCTGGGAAAGCCCCTGCCGAGCATGGCTCGGCACTACATGTGGCTTACCTGTAGCCTGCTGCCTGCAGCTCGAACAACTCCGCATAGCGACCACCTTCGATCATCAACTCTTCGTGGGTGCCGCTGGCTTCGATGCGGCCGTCGGCCAGCACCAGGATGCGGTCGGCCATGCGCACCGACGAGAAACGGTGCGAGATCAGCACCGCGGTGCGGTTGTCCGACAGCTCCTTGAAGCGCTGGAATACCTCGAACTCGGCACGCGCATCCAGCGCGGCGGTCGGTTCGTCGAGGATCATCACCTGCGCATCGCGCATATAGGCGCGGGCGATGGCGATCTTCTGCCACTGGCCACCGGACAGATCCACGCCAGTCTTGAAGCGGCGGCCGATCAGCTGGTCATAGCCAGCGGGCAGGGCGTCGATCACTTCATCGGCCAGCGCGCGCCGCGCCGCATTCTGGATGCGGTCCTTGTCGTACATCGATTCGACCAGACCGACACCGATGTTCTCGCCAGCGGACAAGTGATAACGCACGAAATCCTGGAAGATCACGCCCATGTTGGCGCGCAGGTCATCCAGGTCGTAATCGCGCAGGTCGCGGCCATCGAGCAGGATGCGGCCTTCGTCCGGGTCGTACAGGCGTGCCAGCAGCTTGACCAAGGTGGTCTTGCCGGCGCCGTTCTCGCCGACCAAGGCAATGACTTCACCCGCCTGCAGGTGGAAGCTGAGATTACGGACCGCCCAGCGTTCGGCATCGGGGTAACGGAAACCAACATTGTCGAACACGAAGCCTTCGCGGATCGGGCGCGGTATCGCCACTGCGTCCGGGCGCGAACGGATCTCTGGTTCGATGGCATAGAACGAGAACAGGTCATCCAGGTACAGCGCCTGCCCGGCGACCTGCGAGAAGCCGGTGAGCAGACCCTCCAGCAACTGGCGCAGGCGCAGGAAACTGCCGGACAGGAAAGTCAGGTCGCCGATGCTGAAGTCGCCGCGGATGGTGCGCCAGGCGATATAGCCATAGGCGGCGTAATAGCCGAGGGTGCCCAACGCGGCCAGCAGCGTGCCCCAGATTGCACGTTTGCGTGCCAACGCACGATTGGCCTTGTAGAAGCGTTCGGCCAGCAGCTTGTAGCGGTCAATCAGGAAACGGTTGAGGTTGAAAATCTTCACCTCCTTGGCCGTTTCCACGCTGGCGCCTACCTGACGCAGGTAGTCGAGCTGGCGGCGCTCGGGCGTCCAGCTGAAGTTGAGCGAATAGCCCAGCGTGTTGAAGTGCGACTCGCCGATGAAGGCCGGGATCAAGGCAATCGCCAGTAGCACGATCAACCACGGCGCGTAGACGATCAGGCCGGCGGCGAAGCTGATGACGGTGATGGTGTCCTGCACCTGGCCGAACAGCTGGCTCATCAGGCTCATGCGGCCCATGGTCTGGCGCCGGGCGCGATCCAGCTTGTCCTGCAGGTCGGGGTCTTCGAAGTCCTCCAGATCGAGTTCGGCCGCGTGCTCCATCAGCCGCACACTGGTGGCGTTGGTGAACAGCTCGGAGAGCAGCGAATCGGCGTAGTTGATAAGCCGGCCAAGCAGGTCCGAGCCGATCGCGATGGCCAGTTCCAGCAACAGCAGCTCAAGCAAGGTATTGAGGTGGCCGCTGGAGAACGCTTCTCCCAGTGGCGGCATCGGACCGGCGCCAGCAAGGCGCACCGCTTCATCGATGATCAGCTTGCCCACGTACAGCATCGCCACCGGCATCAGCGCGCGGATCAGGCGCAGGCCGAGGCTGCTGATGGTCAGCCAGCGGCTGGTCTGCCACACCTGCCGCAGGAACGGCGGCAGGTTGCGCATGGCGTCCACGCGCTCGCGGAAGCTGGGTTTCTTGGCGGGAGCAGGCTCGGGGTGGGGCATGGGTGACTCAAGCGGCGAAATGCGGGTTCAGGTTACCTGCAAATGCGTTGGCCCCGGTGCATCGCGCACTCAACCGTCCTTGCCCAGGTCGATATCTCCCATCTGCGCATCATCGCGGCCGTCGGGGTTGTCGCGAACTGCTTCGCCAGGCACGCCGAAGGAACGCTTGCCGCTGTCGACATGAAGGTGGCTGGTCACTTTACGCACGCCTTCAATGGCGGCGACAACGGCCTCCACCTGGTGCTTGACCTCGGTGCTGGGAACATCGCCGGACAAGGTCACCTGGCCATCTTTGACCTGGGCCAGCACCTGCGATGTCTGGGCCTGCTGGCCAAGGGTACGGACGACGTCATCGCCGATCAGGGTGTCGGAGCGTTCTGCGGCCATGGTTGTGTTCTCTTGATATGGGACTTCCACGATGGCCGATCAGGTGTGAGTTTGATGTTACCTGGGCTTCGCTCCCTCCCTTTGCCAAAGGCAAGGGGAGGGCCGGGGAGGGGTGCTTTGGCTTTGGCTTTGGCTTTGGTTCTGGCTCTTGCTTCTGCCTTTATGCCGTCATTCCCGCGAAGGCGGGAATCGCTCTTGCCGTTGACCTTGACTGCCGTCCTCGCCAATTGCCAAGGCAACCGCAGAGCAGGAGCGATTCCCGCCTTCGCGGGAATGAGGGCATAAGAGCGGAAAGCAAGAGCCCAAAGCCCAAAGCCCAAAGCCCAAAGCTCTTACATCAACTACGCGGCCCTTCCGGCGGCGGTGGCTCCGACGACTGCAGTGCCACCGGCAGATGCCAACCAAAATGCATCGCCATCATCCGCAAGCCAAAGCACAGTCCGGCACCAACCAACGCGCAAGGTAAAGGCGGCAACCCCAGCCAATAACCCACCGCAACTACCGTAGCACCAGCCAAGGCAGCAACCGCATACAACTCGGCCTGCAGCACCAGCGGCACCTGTGCCAGCAACACATCACGCGCAATGCCGCCGCCAATGCCGGTCAACATGCCCAGTGCCGCCGCCATTGGCGGATCAATGCCATAGGCCAATGCCTTCTGCGTGCCGGCCACGGCAAACAAGGCCAGCCCCATCGCATCGAACATCCGCACCGGATACTGCATGCGCTCGATCAACGGCGCCCAGAAGAAGGTGACGATGCCTGCTGCCAAGGTGATGGCCGGGTAGCGCCAGTCGCTGATCGCCGCAACCGGGGTAGCGCCGATCAACAGGTCGCGGGTGATGCCGCCGGCCAGTGCTGCCGCGAACGACAGCACCAGTACGCCAAAGATATCCAGCCGCCGACGCACCCCCATCGTCGCCCCGGACAGGGCGAAGACGAAGGTGCCGATGAGGTCGAGGATCAGTACGAGGGTTCCCATGCACCGTATTGTGCGGTGTGGGGCGGGCGTCGGCCATCAGTCCAGGTGGGAATGATGGCTTGCAGCAGGTCAATGACTCAGGGCAACGGCGGCAACAGGCCTGCACCCAGCCGGTTCCAGGCGTTGATCACCGCCACGGCCATGCTGAGATCGCTGATGCCCTTGTCATCGAAATGCGGCCTCAATGCGTCGAAAGCAGCCTGCGAGGGCGCGCCGTCCAGCAGCCGGGTCATGGCCTCGGCCCAGCCCAAGGCAGCGCGCTCGCGCTCATCGAAGAAGCGGCTCTCGTGCCACGCCGGCAGGGTGTCGAGCTTGCGCGGCTCGATGCCGGCCTTGCGCAGGGCGGTGGCATGCATGTCCATGCAGTAGCCGCAGCCGTTGATCTGCGATACGCGCAGGAACACCAGCTCCTGCAGTTCCTGTTCGATCGTGCTGTCATGCACGGCCTTGCTGGTGGCCAGCAGGCCTTTGAAGGCGTCGGCGGCCAGGCGGGTATAGGGCACGCGGGGAAAGGTAGTTGCGGACATCAGGTTTCTCCAGGCGGCCACCACGGCCGTCTTTCGTTACAAGGACGCGCCAGCGATGTCGGTCGTGACAAGCAGCGGCAACTTTTCCGGATTGAGCATGCTGTACAGGGCAGAGATGCGCCCATCCACCACTTCGATGGTGGTGAATGAAGCAAGTTTGCCCTCGGCAAAACGCAGGATCGCCGGCTCGCCGTTGACGTAGCCAAGCTGCGCGGGCAAGGCGGCGCCGCGGCGGGCAATCGCCCAGTACAGGCGGCCGATACGCTCGGCGCCCAGCAGCGGACGAATCGCTGCGGTGACAATGCCGCCGCCATCGGAGAGTTGCGTTGCATTGGCATGCAGCAGTGCCTGGATGGCCGGGCTGTCGCCGCGTTGCGCAGCTTCCATGAAGCGCTGCAGCAGCTGCCGATGCTGTGCCGGCGCTGGCTGGAAACGGGGAGCACCGGCTTGCAGGCGCTGTTTGGCCCGGCGCACCAGTTGCCGGCAGTTGGCCTCGCTATGGCCGAGCAGACTGCCGATCTGGCGGTAGTCGTGGTCGAAGGCTTCTTTCAACAGGAAAGCGGCGCGCTCGTCCGGACTTAGTTGCTCCAGCAGGGTCAGGAAGGCGAAGGAGATTTCATTGGCGACGGCGTGGATCTGCGCCGGGTCCGCTTCGGTGTCCGGTGTCAGTTCGACCTGCATGGGTTCCGGGAGCCAAGGGCCCACGTAGCGCTGGCGCTCGCGCTTGGCCGCACGCAGGCGGTCCAGGCTGAGCCGGGTGGTGGCTGTGACCAGCCAGGCCTCGGCATCGCGGATGTCGGCGGTGTCGCTGCCCGCCCAGCGCAGCCAGGCGTCCTGCAGAACGTCCTCGGCATCCGCGCGGCTGCCCAGCATGCGGTAGGCCAAGGCCAGCAGGCGCGGGCGGTGGGTCTGGAAGATGGTTTCGGGGTTCATACGGGCAGGACGACGCAGGGCGGGCTGGCGTGACAGCGCCACTTTGCCTGAACCCGGCCCGGCTGTTTTAGGAGCGGGGGGGGGGGGGGGGGCGCGCGGGGGGGGGGGGGAGCGGGGGGGGGGGGGGGGGGGGGGGGGGCCGGGCGCGCGCCCCCCC
>NZ_JBRREI010000104.1:0-5100 GCF_056760195.1 Stenotrophomonas sp. STEN020 | reverse complement strand
CCCCCCCCCTCCGCCGCGCCGCGCCCCGCCGCCCCCCCCGGCCTCCCCCGCCCCGCCCCCCCCCCCCCCCCCCCCCCCCCCCCCCCCCCCCCCCACTACAGGTGGAGCGATAAAGCGCCGACGGACCTTCTTGATTGCAGGCTTCAGGCTGCAGTGATGTCGAGTCCTAAATTGCGGTTGGGGCGCTTTTCGCTGCCCAACAACATCTACTCAATCACCACGGTAACCGCCGGGCGTGTACCGTTGTTTGCGAGCCGCACGAATGTTGAGGTGGTAATCGAATCCCTCCGCCACTGCGAACTTGTTGGTATCTCGCACAGTCTTGCTTGGGTCGTAATGCCCGATCACTTGCATTGGCTGTTGCAGCTGCAAACAGGATCGCTGGGTGCCTGTCTGCAGCGGCTGAAATCGCGCTCAGGAAGGGCCATTGGCGGCGCGGGATCGATCTGGCAGGCCGGCTATCACGATCATGCAATCAGGCAGGATGAATCACTGCGCGGTGTGGCCAACTACCTGCTGCATAACCCGGTGCGGGCGGGGCTATGTGAAAGGCCCCAGGACTATCCGTATGCGTGGTGCAGATGGGGCTGGCAGCTGTGATGCGCTGATGTAGTGCCGAGCCATGCTCGGCAGGGGTGTTACCTGTGATGCCCCAATGCCGAGCGTGGCTCGGCACTACGGGTGAGGCGTTTGGGATTGTAGGGAACGTCCAATGCCGAGCATGGCTCGGCACTACAGTGACGCGCTAGCGCTAGCGCTTGCGGTGGCGCTTGCCCAGGTCGCGGGCCAATACCCAGACGACCAGCAGGTTGACCGCCAGCAGCAGCCATGAGGCCCAGCCGGGGTGTTTGATGATGGCGTAGAAGTCCAGCGGCAGGTAGAGCGCGGCGGAGATGCAGCCCAGCCAGGAGGCCCAGGCCTTGGCGCGCCACAGGCCCCAGGCTTCAAGCAGGCGCAGCAGCCCGTAGCCGACCAGTACAGCGGCGCCGAGGTGAACGGTATCGGGGGTGATCATGCCCAGTAGCGAGGAGAACGCGCCGTTCTCGGGGTCACCACCTGCACGGTGGATCAGGGCATTGATGATGTTGCGGAGTGGGGCCGGCCCGGAGATCTCCAGGCCAGCCGCGGCGAGAAAGGCCAGTACGGCCTTTCCCGCTTCCAGCAGCGCGATGGCTGCCAGTCCCGGATGCGCATGCGGATCCGGGTTGTAGGGCTTGTTGTCAGTCAAGACAATCAGCCGCCGCGCGACGCCTTCTTGCGGTCGCTTTCGGTCAGGAACTTCTTGCGCAGACGAATTTCCTTCGGGGTGATTTCCACCAGCTCGTCGTCGTCGATGAAGTCCAGGGCCTGTTCCAGCGAGAACTTGATGGCCGGGGTCAGCTGGATCGCGTCGTCCTTGCCCGAAGCGCGCATGTTGGTCAGCGGCTTGGTCTTGATCGCGTTGACGGTCAGATCGTTGTCCTTGGAGTGGATACCGATCAGCTGGCCTTCGTACACGTTGTCGCCTTCAGCAGCGAACAGCTTGCCGCGTTCCTGCAGCGGGCCCAGCGAGTAAGCCGGGGTTGCGCCCGGGGCATTGGCGATCATCACGCCGTTCAGGCGCTTGGCGATGGCGCCCTGTTCCTTCGGGCCGTAATGGTCGAACACGTGGAACAGCAGGCCAGAACCCTGGGTCAGGGTCTTGAACTCGTTCTGGAAGCCGATCAGGCCACGCGCCGGAATCTTGAAATCAAGGCGAACACGGCCCTTGCCGTCGGACTCCATGTTCTCAAGCAGGCCCTTGCGGGTACCCAGCTTTTCCATCACGCCGCCCTGGTGCTGTTCTTCGATATCGACGACCAGCTGCTCGATCGGTTCCATGGCCTGGCCGTCGATCTGCTTGATGATGACTTCCGGGCGCGACACGGCCAGCTCGTAGCCTTCACGACGCATGGTTTCGATCAGCACCGACAGGTGCAGCTCGCCACGGCCGGAGACCAGGAACTTGTCGGCGTCTTCAAGCTGCTCGACCTTCAGTGCAACGTTGTGCACGGTCTCGCGCTCCAGGCGCTCCTTCAACTGGCGGCTGGTCAGGAACTTGCCGCCGGACAGGTCCTTGTTGCCTGCGAACGGCGAGTTGTTGACCTGGAAGGTCATCGAGATGGTCGGCTCGTCGACGGTCAACGGCGGCAGCGCTTCCGGGGTGTCCAGGGCGCAGACGGTGTCGGAGATGGTCAATTCCTGGATGCCGGAGATGGCGATGATGTCGCCAGCCTGTGCTTCCTCGACTTCGATGCGTTCCAGGCCCATGAAGCCCAGCACCTGCAGGACCTTGCCCTGGCGCTTCTTGCCTTCACGGTCGATGACGGCAACGGCCTGGTTCTTCTTGACCTTGCCGCGCTGGATGCGGCCAATGCCGATCACGCCAACGAAGTTGTTGTAGTCCAGCTGGCTGATGCGCATCTGGAACGGGCCGTCGGCCTCGACTTCCGGCACCGGCACGTACTTCATGATCGCTTCGTACAGCGGGGTCATGTCGCCGTCGCGGACGGTGTCTTCCAGGCCAGCGTAGCCGTTCAGGCCCGAGGCGTAGACGATCGGGAAGTCGAGCTGCTCATTGGTTGCGCCGAGCTTGTCGAACAGGTCGAACACCTGGTCGATGACCCATTCCGGACGGGCGCCCGGACGGTCGACCTTGTTGACCACGACAATCGGCTTGAAGCCCATCGCGAAGGCCTTCTGGGTGACGAAGCGGGTCTGCGGCATCGGGCCGTCCATCGCGTCAACCAGGATCAGCACCGAGTCGACCATCGACAGCACGCGCTCCACCTCGCCGCCGAAGTCGGCGTGTCCCGGGGTGTCGACGATGTTGATCCGGTTTTTGATGCCGGTCTTCTTGTCTTCCCAGGTAATGGCCGTGTTCTTGGCCAGGATGGTGATGCCGCGTTCCTTTTCCTGGTCGTTGCTGTCCATCACGCGCTCGGCAAGTACCGTGCGCTCAGACAGGGTGCCGGACTGCTTGAGCAGCTGGTCGACGAGGGTGGTCTTGCCATGATCGACGTGGGCGACGATGGCGATGTTGCGAAGATTTTCGATGGACATGCGAAAGACGGCCAGCCGGTGCCGTGAAATGGGGAAAATGAGTCCAGCATTATAGCGCTATGTCGCGGTTGTGCGAAAACTGCCGTTCAGACTCGTCAGATTGCCCATTCATACTTCCTGCGGAATGGCCGCAGGGAAGGGGCAGCAGCGCGGGCGGAGCCGGGTGTAAACTAGCCGGCTATTGAGAGTCGTCTTCTTTACAAAGGATTTCCCATGTCGCTGATCGCCAATTTCGACACCTCCCGCGGCCTGATCAAGGTCGAGCTGTATGCCGACAAGGCACCGCTGACCGTGGCCAACTTCGTCAACCTGGTGAAGCATGGCTTCTATGACGGTCTGGCGTTCCACCGCGTGATCGCTGACTTCATGGTCCAGGGCGGCTGCCCGGAAGGCTCCGGCCGTGGTGGCCCGGGCTACCGTTTTGAAGATGAAACCAAGAACGGCGTGCGCCACGAGCGCGGCGTGCTGTCCATGGCCAATGCCGGCCCGAACACCAATGGCAGCCAGTTCTTCATCACCCACATCAAGACCGACTGGCTCGATGGCAAGCACACCGTGTTTGGCAAGGTGCTCGAAGGCCTGGACGTGGTTGACGCGATCCAGCAGGGCGATGCGATCAACAAGATCACCCTGGAAGGCGATACCGACGCCGTGCTGGCCGCCAAGGCCGACCGCGTCGCCGAGTGGAACAAGATCCTCGCCGCCTGATTGACTCCGACGGCCACCTGCACAGGTGGCCGTTTCTGATTCCAGCCTGGCCAGCGCGCCTGCGCATGCCCGGCTTTACCCCACACCCGCTTCTTAGCAGAGGAAACCCCCCATGAAAGCACCCGTTCGTGTTGCCGTAACCGGCGCTGCCGGCAATATCGGTTATGCACTGTTGTTCCGCATCGCTTCTGGCGAAATGCTGGGCAAGGATCAGCCGGTCATCCTGCAGCTGCTCGAAATCGACAACGAAAAGGCCCAGGCCGCCCTGCAGGGTGTGGTCATGGAGCTGGAAGACTGCGCGTTCCCGCTGCTGGCTGGCGTGGTGACCACCGCTGATCCGCTGGTGGCCTTCAAGGACGTCGACGTGGCCCTGCTGGTCGGCGCGCGTCCGCGCGGCCCGGGCATGGAGCGCAAGGACCTGCTGCTCGAGAACGCCAAGATCTTCACCGTGCAGGGCAAGGCCCTGAACGCCGTCGCCAAGCGTGACGTGAAGGTGCTGGTGGTCGGCAACCCGGCCAACACCAACGCCTACATCGCGATGAAGTCGGCTCCGGACCTGAACCCGAAGAACTTCACCGCCATGCTGCGCCTGGACCACAACCGTGCCCTGAGCCAGCTGGCTGCCAAGACCGGCAAGACCGTGGAGAGCTTCGAACAGTTCACCGTGTGGGGCAACCACAGCCCGACCATGTACCCGGACTACCGCTTCGCCACCACCGGCGGCGCCAAGGTCGGCGACCTGATCAACGATCAGGAATGGAACGCCAACACCTTCATCCCGACCGTCGGCAAGCGCGGCGCAGCGATCATCGCCGCCCGTGGCCTGTCCTCGGCCGCTTCGGCTGCCAACGCCGCCATCGACCACGTGCATGATTGGGTGCTGGGCAGCAACGGCAAGTGGGTGACCATGGGCGTGCCGTCCGACGGCTCCTACGGCATTCCGGAAGGCGTCGTGTTCGGCTTCCCGGTAACCACCGAGAACGGCGAGTACACCATCATCAAGGACCTGCCGATCGACGACTTCTCCAAGAAGTACATCGACATCACCCTGGGTGAGCTGGAAGAAGAGCGCGCCGGCGTTGCCGACCTGCTGTAACAGCGGTCGGTTGATGTGATGCAATGAACGGGGAGGCTTCGGCCTCCCCGTTTTTATTTGCTGTAGTGGGGGGGGGGGGTTGGGGGTGGGGGGTTTGGAATTACTGGGGTGGGGCTTTTGCGGTGTTTGGCGGGCCACTCCGCTCCCTCCCTTTCGCGTAGCGATGGGGTGGGCTGGGGAGGGGTAAGCTTTTTGCTGGTTGATGCGGCCATGGC
>NZ_JBRREI010000103.1:0-5496 GCF_056760195.1 Stenotrophomonas sp. STEN020 | reverse complement strand
GGGGGGGCGGGGGGCGCCGCGACCCCCGCACAACACCATTGGCCACTGATCCCAAGCGCGTACGCCGGGCCCGCTGCGCGGCTCCCGCCGCTCCTACAAGTGCTTATCAGTGCTATGCACTGACTTGGCTTTTTTTAATCAGGCCACGGTTACGTGCAGGCGGACATCCACATTGCCGCGCGTAGCGTTCGAGTACGGGCAGATCTTGTGCGCGGCTTCGACCAGGCGCTGGGCGTCGGCTTGGTCCAGACCTTTCACTTCAACGTGCAGGTCGATGTCCAATGCGTAGCCGCCTTCGGCGGTCTGGCCGATGCCTACTTCCACCGAGGTGGCGGTACCGGCTGGCTGCAACTGCAGCTGCTTTGCGGCTACCGGTAAGGCGTTGTCGAAGCAGGCGGCGTAGCCGAGGGCGAACAGCTGCTCGGGGTTTGCGCCGGCCTTGCCGGAACCCGGCAGGGCCAGATCAAGTGCGAGGCTGCCGTCGTCCAGTGCGGTGCGGCCGGCGCGGCCACCGGTGGCGGTGGCGCGGGTTTTGTAGAAGATCTTCATTGCCGATTCCTTATGGGGTGCGTTGGGTACGTCGGTTGGAGGCGGATTTGGAGCTGTTTGTTGACTGCGTGTTTCCCGGGTGCGCTTCGCTTACCCGGGCTACGCGGCTCAGGCCAGTTGTGCGAGCAATGCCTTGGCCACGGCTTCTGAGCTGGCCGGGTTCTGGCCGGTGACGAGGTGGCCGTCGCTGAGCACGTAAGGCGCCCAATCTTGCCCCTTGCTGTAATCACCACCGAGGCGGGTGAACTCGTCTTCGATCAGGAAGGGCACCACCGCGCTCAGGCCGACGGCGTCTTCTTCGCTGTTGGAGAAACCGGTGACTTTGCGGCCGGCAACCAACGGCTTGCCGTCTGCAGCGCGTGCGGCGATCAGCGCGCCGGGTGCGTGGCAGACCAGACCGAGTGGCTTGTTGGCCCGGTTGAAGGTTTCGATCAGTGCGATGGAGTCCGCATCGCGGGCCAGATCCCACAATGGGCCATGGCCGCCGGGGTAGAACACCGCGTCGAACTTTGCGGCGTCGATCTGCTTCAGTGGCAGCGTGGTGGCGAGTTGCTGCTGGGCGTCGCGGTCGTTGCGGAAGCGGTCGGTAGCCGGGGTCTGTGCATCGGGCTCATCGCTGCGCGGGTCCAGCGGCGGTTGGCCGCCGGCCGGCGATGCGAGGGTGATGGTGGCGCCGGCATCCTTGAACACGTAATACGGGGCGGCGAACTCCTCCAGCCAGAAGCCGGTCTTGTGCCCGGTGTCGCCGAGCTGGTCGTGCGAGGTCAGTACGAACAGAACATTCATGGCAGTGCCTTCAATGGGTGGGGGTGGAAAGTGCGACGGTGTTGCCGCACAACAGCAGGTGTTCGGTGGCTTCGCGTGCCTGTTGCAGCGGCAGGCGGTCCTGGCTGAGCTTGGACAGCAGGGCCGCACCCAACCACATCTGGTACAGCACGCGGGCGACATGCAGTGCAGGCTTGCCGTTCGGCAGCGAGCCGTCGGCACGGCCTTCTTCGACCAGTGCAGCAATACGTTGCAGCAGGCGCTGCACGCCTTGGTCGAGCACGCGGCGCATGTCTTCGGATAGGTCGGACACTTCAGCGGCCAGCTTCACCACCAGGCATTCCTCGGCCCAGCCCTGCGCTGGGTCGGCCGGGTCACGCGCCCAGGCGTCCCAGTAGCGCATCAGGCGTTCGCGGCCATTGCCGGGTTCGGCCAGCAGCTGCTCGAGCTTGCACCCGTAGCCGTCTACGTACTGTTGCAGCAGCTCGCAGCCGAACACTTCCTTTGACGCGAAGTAGTGATAGAACGAGCCCTTGGGCACGGCGCAGGCCTTGAGGATTTCCTGCAGGCCAAGGGCGGCAAAGCCCTTCTGCAGGACCAGCCGGTAACCGGTGTCCAGGATGTGCTGGCGGGTGGCTTGGGCTTTGGGGGATAGGTTCATGGAGCGGAGCTTACTCCGAATAGACCGGTCGTCTATTAACAGGTGATTACTGGAACCTGTGGCCACAGCTCGAGGAGAAAAAGGACTGCCCAGGCTTTTCCCTTCTCCCGCCTGCGGGAGAAGGTGCCCCGAAGGGGCGGATGAGGGGAGCTTTGGCTTTGGCTTTGGCTTCATCGCCTAAAGCCAGGCGCGGCTGGTTTATCCGCAGATCAACGATTGCTGCTTCGTTCTGCCCTCACCCCAACCCCTCTCCCGCGAGCGGGAGAGGGGCTCTGGCCGTCGAGGATTTCAGAGGAAGGCCCAACTTCGCTCATTTCCTCGCAAGTTCCGCGCATCGCGCAGGCGCGGCACTCCTGCCCACGCTGCTGCAAGTGCCCCCAAGGCTTACCAAGACGGCCCTGAAGCACCGCACCGCAGGCGACTGCAGCAAAGCCCCAAATTTCAAACAAACGATTAAAACACTGCTAATTTCGCCGAACTGGACAGCATTCCCCGCTTCCCTCACACTGCCGCCCTTCCCCGCCGACCCTTGGCACATGGCAAAACTGCTGGTCCTTCACGGCCCCAACCTCAACCTGCTGGGCACCCGCGAGCCCGACGTCTACGGCCACACCACCTTGGCCCAGATCGACGCTGCGCTCGCTGCACAGGCACAGGCGCAGGGGCACCAGAGCGAGCACCTGCAGTCCAACGCCGAGCATGTGCTGGTGGACCGGGTGCAGGCTGCGCGTGCCGATGGAACCGCTTTCATCCTGATCAACCCCGCCGCCTTCACTCATACCTCGGTAGCCCTGCGCGATGCGCTGGCTGGGGTGGCGATTCCGTTCATCGAGATTCACCTGTCCAACCCGCATGCCCGTGAACCTTTCCGCCAGCACAGCTATCTGAGTGACAAGGCGGTGGGTGTCATCTGCGGCTTCGGCGCCGACAGCTACCGTTACGCCATGGACGCCGCTCTGCAGCGGCTCTGAACCATCCCTTGGCAGATGCCGCGTTGTTGCGGGTATCTGCAGACAACACCCAAAGAGGCATTCAATGGATCTGCGCAAAATCAAGAAGCTCATCGACCTGCTGGAAGAGTCGAACCTGGCTGAAATCGAGATCAAGGAAGGCGAAGAGTCCGTACGCCTGTCGCGTAACCCGGTTGGCACCTACGTCGCCGCGCCGGCACCGGTCTATGCCGCTGCCCCGGCTGCTGCTCCGGCCATGCCGATGAGCGGCCCGACCGAAGCCTCCACCGGCGGCACCGCCAAGCCGGGCAACGCCCTGCCGGAAGGCCACGTGCAGCGCGCACCGATGGTCGGCACCTTCTATTCCTCGTCCTCGCCGGACAAGCCGGCCTTCGTCAGCGTTGGCCAGACCGTCAAGGCCGGTGAAACCCTGGCCATCATCGAAGCGATGAAGATGTTCAACCCGATCGAGGCCGAAGTGTCCGGCACCGTGGTGGCCATCCTCGGCGAGAACGGCAGCCCGGTTGAATTCGACCAGCCGCTGTTCGTGATCCAGTAAAGCCGGGAGTCGGGAATGGAGAATGGAGACTCGCCAAAGCGGCCGCACGAGCGGCTCGACGTATGGCGAGACTCCATGGACATGGTGGAAATGGTCTACAAGGCTTCTGAAGCTTTCCCGCGATCCGAGCTTTTCGGATTGACGTCGCAGCTGCGGCGATCCGCGGTCAGCGTGCCGGCCAACATCGCCGAGGGCGCTGCCCGCCGCTCCACTCCCGAATACCTGCGTTTTCTATCAATTGCTCGTGGATCGTTGTCTGAAGCAAGCACCCATCTGCAGATCGCCTGCCGCTTGGGCTACATCAGCCAAATTGCCGCACTTGATGAGCTGATTGATCGGATTTTCGCGCGCTTGACCGCTTTGATGAACGCTCTACAAAAGCGTGGGAACTAAAGATGCAAGCTCTTTCCCATTCCCGATTCCCCACTCCCCATTCACGGCCCTGACATGCTCGATAAAGTCGTAATCGCCAACCGGGGTGAAATCGCGCTGCGCATCCTGCGCGCGTGCCACACCCTCGGCATCCGCACGGTCGCGGTGCATTCCACCGTTGACCGCAATCTCAAGCACGTGGCCATGGCCGACGAGTCGGTCTGCATTGGTCCGGCACCGTCGTCGGAAAGCTACCTCAACATCCCGGCACTGATCGCCGCGGCCGAGGTCACCGACGCGCAGGCCATCCACCCGGGTTACGGCTTCCTGTCCGAGAACGCCGACTTCGCCGAGCGCGTTGAGCAGTCCGGTTTCATCTTCATCGGCCCGCGCGCGGAAACCATCCGCCTGATGGGTGACAAGGTTGAAGCCATCCGCGCGATGAAGGCCGCCGGCGTGCCGTGCGTGCCCGGTTCGGGCGGCCCGCTGGGCGAAGACATCGTCGCCAACACCAAGATCGCCCGTGAGATCGGTTACCCGGTCATCATCAAGGCCTCCGGTGGCGGTGGCGGCCGCGGCATGCGCGTTGTGCATGCCGAGGGCGCATTGAAGGCCTCCATCGAAACCACCAAGTCCGAAGCCAAGGCGGCATTCGGCAATGGTGAGGTCTACATGGAGAAGTACCTGGAAAATCCGCGTCACGTGGAAATCCAGGTGCTGGCCGACGGCCAGGGCAACGCCATCCACCTCGGTGAACGCGACTGCTCGATGCAGCGCCGCCACCAGAAGGTGGTGGAAGAAGCACCGGCACCGGGCATCAGCGCCGAACTGCGCGAGCAGATCGGCAAGGTCTGCGTGGAAGCCTGCATCCGCATCGGCTACCGCGGCGCCGGCACCTTCGAGTTCCTGTTCGAAGACGGCAAGTTCTACTTCATCGAAATGAACACCCGCGTGCAGGTGGAACATCCGGTGACCGAGATGGTGACCGGCATCGATCTGGTTGCCGAACAGCTGCGCATTGCCTCCGGCCAGAAGCTGACCATCAAGCAGAGCGACGTGGTGCTGCACGGCCACGCGATCGAATGCCGCATCAACGCCGAGGACGCGGAAACCTTCATTCCCAGCCCCGGCCTGATCACCGGTTTCTATCCGCCGGGTGGCCCGGGTGTGCGCGTTGATACGCACATCTACGCTGGTTACAAGGTGCCGCCGAACTACGACTCGATGATTGGCAAGCTGATCGTGCACGGTCCGGACCGCGAAACCGCCATTGCCCGCATGCGGGTGGCGCTGAGCGAGATGGTGGTGGACGGCATCAAGACCAACGTCGCGTTGCAGCAGCGCATCATGCGCGACCAGGGCTTCCAGGCCGGTGGACAGAACATCCATTACCTGGAAAAGCGTCTGGCCGAGCGCAAGACCCGTTCGATCGCGTTGACCTGATCGAAGGTGGGTGCCGGGCAACGCCCGGCACCTGCTTCCTGTAGTGCCGAGCCATGCTCGGCATCTGCTTTCTGTAGTGCCGAGCCATGCTCGGCATCTGCTTTCTGTAGTGCCGAGCCATGCTCGGCATCTGCTTTCTGTAGTGCCGAGCCATGCTCGGCATGGGCATTACCAGCAGAGCCCCAGCCGAGCATGGC
>NZ_JBRREI010000102.1:0-5632 GCF_056760195.1 Stenotrophomonas sp. STEN020 | reverse complement strand
CCCCCCCCCCCCCCCCCCCCCCCCCCCCCCCCCCCCCCCCCCCCCCCCCCCCCCCCCCCACGGCGCCGCCGGCCCCCCCCCCCCCCCCCCCCCCCCCCCCCCCCCCACTACAGGTCGGGTTTGCTGGTAAGGCCCCTGCCGAGCATGGCTCGGCACTACAGGTCGGGTTTGCTGGTAAGGCCTCTGCCGAGCATGGCTCGGCACTACAGAAGCTTGCTCAGCGATACACCACATGGCGCAGCAGCAGGAAATTGATCAACGCCAGCCCTCCCTCGACCACTGGCTTGGCCAACCACGCATACTGCAGGCCAAGTGACTGTGCGACCCAATCGATCAGCCAAGTACTGATCACGGTCATCAGCAGCCACAGTGCCGCAAAGCGCGCAAAGCGCTTCCAACCATGGCGCTGCTCGCCCTGTGCGGCAAAGGTGTAGCGGCCATTGAGCCAGAAACCAAGCACCGCACCACTGATCCGCCCGAGCAGATTGCCTGGTGCCACTGGCAGGCCGAGCGCGGTGGCGGCGACAAACACGCCCCAGTCCAATCCCAGCTGCAGCAGGCCAATGGCGATGTATTGGCTACCTTGGCGGAACAGGCTCATGGACGCGGCGGTTCGGGTGATGGCCTGCAATGCTACCCCCTTGCGCTTAGAATCCAGAGACTCTCGAAGGAAGCTGTACGCATGACCCAGCCGCTGCACGTCATCATCCTCGCCGCCGGTGCCGGCAAGCGCATGAAATCGCTGTTGCCCAAGGTGCTGCAACCCATCGCCGGCCAGCCGATGCTGGCCCACGTGATTGCTACCGCACGGGAGCTGCAGCCAGCCGGCATCCACGTGGTCTATGGCCATGGTGGCGAGGCCGTGCGTGCCGCCTTCGCCGATCAGCAGGACCTGCTGTGGGCCGAACAGAGCCAGCAACTGGGCACCGGCCATGCCGTGCAGCAGGCCATGCCCGATGTACCCGACACCGCGCAGGTGCTGGTGCTGTACGGCGATGTGCCGCTGATGCGCGCGCAGACGCTGAGCGCGCTGTTGAACAACGGCCCACGCCTGGCGGTACTGGTGGCCGAGCTGGATGACCCCAACGGTTACGGGCGTATCGTCCGTGATGCCGAAGGCAAGGTCGCAGCCATCGTCGAGCAGAAGGATGCCAGCGACGAGCAGAAGCGTATCCGCACGGTGAACACCGGCATCATCACCGCCGAATCCACCGCGCTGCGTCGCTGGCTGTCGGGTCTGTCCAACAGCAACGCGCAGGGCGAGTACTACCTGACCGACGTGTTCGCTTCGGCTGCCAACGAGTACGCGCCGGCAGAACTGGTGCTGGTGGGCGATGCGCAGGAAGCCGAGGGTGCGAATGATCCGTGGCAGCTGTCGCAGCTGGAACGGGCCTGGCAGCTGCGTGCGGCCAAGGCGCTGTGCGAGCAGGGCGCGCGCCTGCTGGATCCGTCGCGCTTCGACCAGCGTGGTACGGTCAAAGTCGGCCGCGATGTGCAGATCGACGCCAACGTGGTTCTGGAAGGCGAGGTCGAGCTCGGCGATGGCGTCAGCATCGGTGCCTTCGTGCGGCTGAAGGACGTCAAGCTCGGCGCTGGTACCGAAGTGCGTCCGCATTGTGATCTGGAAGGTGTGATCAGCGAAGGCGCGGCGCAGATCGGCCCGTTTGCACGACTGCGTCCGGGCACCGTGTTGGCCGATGGCGTGCACGTTGGCAACTTCGTGGAAACCAAGAAGACCACGCTGGGCAAGGGCAGCAAGGCCAACCATCTCACCTATCTGGGTGATGCGGTGATTGGCAGCGGCACCAATATCGGCGCCGGCACCATCACCTGCAACTACGATGGCGTGAACAAGTTCCAGACCACGATCGGTGACAAGGTGTTCGTGGGCTCCAACAGCTCGCTGGTCGCGCCGCTGACAATCGAGGACGGGGCCACCATTGGTGCCGGCTCGGTGATCACCCGCAACGCGCCGGCCGGTCAACTGACGGTGGCGCGCACACGTCAGCAGACGATTGAAGGCTGGGCGCGCCCTGTCAAAAGATCCTGAGCCAAGGTTGGCGCAGCGCGACGAGCTCGCGCTGCTGCCATTGATCGAAGCGCAGGCGGGTGAACGTCTGCGAGGACATCCGGCGGCTGGAATATTCGCAGCGAGTCCGACCGCGCCACACTTGTTTGAACAGGCCTGGCAGCGCGGAATGCTGTGGGTGGTTGCCAGCGAACAGGAACTGGCCGGTTACCTGATGGCTGGTGTGCTGGGTGAGGATTTCCATATCCAGCAGATGGATGTTGTACCGGCACATGGCCGCAAGGGACTGGGCCGGGCCTTGCTGAGGCATGCAATGGAACAGGCGCGGGCACGCGGACATCAGCGGGCGGTGCTGACTACCTTGAGCGATGTGGCCTGGAATGCGCCCTTCTATGCCAGCGAAGGCTTCCGCGAATGGCCGTCACAGGACTGGAGCGCAGGCATGCGCGAAGTGATGGCGGCCGAGGCAGCGGCAGGTTTTCCAATGGAACTGCGGCTGGCGATGCAGCGAGCGTTGGCATAGGTACAAGCCATTCCTTGTGGCAGCGGCGCAAGCTTTTGTAGGAGCAGCGTAAGCCGCGAAGCCGGGATACTTCAGATCTTCGGTCTAACTGGCACGGATGCCATGTCAGCTTCGCGGCTTACGCCGCTCCTACAAAAGGCATGGCTTTAGTCATGCGGCAACAGAATCGCCACGCACAGGCCGCCGTCCTTGCGGTTCTGCAATGAGATGCGGCCGCCGTGTGCTTCGATGATCTCGCGGGTCAATGCCAGGCCAAGGCCGGTGCCGTTGCGTTTGGTTGAATAGAACGGCATCAACGCGTTCTGCAGCACCGCTTCGTTCATGCCGGTACCGCGATCCAATACTTCGATGCGCAGCCAGTTGGGCAGTCGCGCGATACGGACTTCAACCGAATCATCCGCAGCGCCATTGTCAGCGCCGGCTTCATGCGCGTTCTTCAGCAGGTTCAACAATGCCTGCGAGAACTGCGATTGATCCAGGCGACTGTACTGCTCGTCCGCCATCGGCTCCATGTGGAAGCTGATCTGCTGCTGCAGGCCATGCAGGAATTGGCTCCAGGCAACGGTCTGCAGCTGCGGCTGCGGCAGCTTGGCGAAGCGCGCATATCCCCGAATAAAACCTTCCAGATGACGCGCGCGTTCTTCCACCGTGCCGAAGATATCTTCGAGGCGGTCATAACGACCACGTCGCACCAGCTCTGCGCCGGAGTGCGCCAGCGAGGCAATTGGAGCCAACGAATTATTGAGCTCGTGGCTGATGACGCGGATCACCTTCTTCCAGGTCTGCACTTCCTGGCGGCGCAGCTCGGCGGTGAGCAGGCGCAGCAGCAGCAGCTCGTGCGGGCGTCCATTCAAATGGAAGGCGCGGCGCGACAGGTGATAGATCTGCTCGTCGTCATCATCGTCTTCGGCCGCGTCCGGGTCACGCACTGCGAACAGGCTGTCGCCGCCACGGGCGATGGCATTGCGCAGCTCGATCGGCATGTTCTCCAGCAGCTCATGCATGCGCTGGCCTTCCAGCTTCCAACCACCATGCAGCAGCTTGCGCGCCGCAGTGTTGGAGAAGGTCACGCGTTGCACGCCATCGCCACCATCGGTCAGCAACAGCATCGCCACCGGCGTGTTCTGCACCATGGTGTCGAGCAGCAGCTCGCGCTGCACCAGCGATTGCCGTTGCTCGCGCAGCACATCGCCCAGCTCGGCATGGGCCTGCACCAGCTGCGCGAACTCATCATGTCCGCGCCAATGCACGCCGAAGTTGAACTCGCCATCGCGATAACTGCTGGTGGTGCCGGCCAGCGCCCGCAGCAGCGAGCGGATCGGCGCGGTGGCGCGGCTCAGGGCCCACCACATCGCCGCCAGCAGGAGCACGGTGGAAACACACACAACCACCCAGCCACGGTCCATCCAGTACGCCAGGAACCACGGCAGGGCTGCAGCAAGTGCCAGCACCGGCAGCAGGCGCAGAAACAGGGTGAAGGTGAAGGAGCGCGTTTTCACTGATGTGTGCTCACTCGCGCGGGATGCCGTGGCGATCCATGCGGCGGTACAGCGCCTGCCGGCTCAGGCCAAGTTCGGCGGCGGCTTGGGCAATGACGCCGCCAGCACGTTCCAAGGCGCTGACAATGTGTTCGCGGTCGGGTTCGTCTGCGGGTGCGGTAGGGCGTGCGGGCGCGCGTGGCAGGTTCAGGTCTGCAACTTCGATGCGCGGGCCTTGTGCCAGCAGGGCGGCGCGCTGGATCACATTGCGCAGCTCGCGGACGTTGCCCGGCCAGTTGTGACGTTGCAGCGCCTGCAACGCCGGTGCCGACAGCGGCTTGCCATCGGCGAGGAAGTACTGCGCCAGCGGCAGGATGTCCTCGCGGCGCTCGGCCAGCGCCGGCAGGCTCAGCTCGACGGTGTTGAGCCGGTAGTAGAGATCTTCGCGGAAGCTGCCGGCGCGGATCATCGCCGGCAGATCAGCATTGGTGGCGCTGACCACGCGCACTTTTACCTGTCGTTCGCGGTTGGAGCCCAGGCGCTCGAAGCGGCCGGTTTCCAGCACCCGCAGCAGTTTCATCTGCCCGGTCAGCGACAAGTTGCCGATTTCGTCGAGGAACAAAGTGCCGCCATCGGCGGCCTCGAACTTGCCCTCGCGGGCCTTGTTGGCACCGGTATAGGCGCCAGCTTCGGTACCGAACAGTTCGGCCTCGATCAGTTCAGAAGGAATGGCGCCGCAGTTCAGCGCAACAAACGGGCCTTTCTTGTGCGCCGAGTTGGCCTGGATGATCTCGGCGATTTTTTCCTTGCCGGCACCGTTCGGGCCGGTGATAAGCACCGGTAATTCCGAGCGCGCGACCTGGCAGGCGAGGGCGATGATGCGCTCGCTGGACGGGTCGGCGAACACCAGCCCACGCAGGTCGTAGCGGTCGTGCAGCGCCTGCTGCTGGCGCTGCTCGCGGGCGCGGCGGCGGGCCAGTTCGCGGCGCGCTTCGGCCAGTTCCAGCAGGTTGTTGACCGTGGTCAGCAGGCGGCCGTCGTCCCACGGCTTGGCCAGATAGTCGGAGGCGCCGGCCTTGACCAGTTCCACCGCGCTGTCCAGGTGTGTCCATGCCGTGAGCAGGATGACGGGCAGGTCCGGATGCGCCTGGCGGATGCGCCGGAACAGATCCTGGCCTTCTTCGCCGGAAGTGGTGTCGGCGGTGAAGTTCATGTCCTGCAGGACCAGATCGAATTCATGCTCGGCCAGCATCGCCAGGCCCTGCTCGGGCGAGGTGGCGTGGCGGGTGTCGATGTCGTGCAGGGAGAACAGCACATCCAGCGCGGTGGCCACGGCGGTGTTGTCGTCGATGATCAGGATCTGTGGCATCAGTTGTCGCAGAAGAAGATTGGGGGACGCAGCGCGGGCGCTGAAGTCAGCACATTACACGTTGCCGGCCGTGTTGGCAGGGTGTTCCACCGTGCTGGTGCAGGGTTGGGGGGCAAATGGATAAAGCCAATTAGCCCCCCCCGGGGGGGGGCTTTGGGCAGCCCCCGGGTGCGCACGCGGACCCGAAGATTTTGTAAGTGTTTGTTGGGGGAGGGCGGTAAGAAAAAACCCCC
>NZ_JBRREI010000101.1:0-6302 GCF_056760195.1 Stenotrophomonas sp. STEN020 | reverse complement strand
AACTTGCCGGTGCCAGGAACAGTTGGAACTGATGCCCGGAGCCGACCAGTGACTTGCCGTTGTTGCTGCCGAAAGGAGAAGGGCCAGCCAACCAACACACCGCCGCCTAACGCCTGAGTTAAGCCGCGCCGCGAAGCGGCGTCGGCTTGAATGAATTGTTAGGGGCCACGCTAGTCAACGCACAGCCCCCCGGCGACAACTCCTTCCTCCACGTGATCGTGGCACCCGAACATTGCAGCCGTGTCCGCTTGGCAGGTGCCGGTAGCTGCCTGACCGATGGGGGCACCCTCCGGTGCGAAGCAGACCCCGGAGCACTCTGAGTTGGAGCTGCATGCTTTGCCACCATCCGGTAGCGGCGTGACGCAGGAGGGTGTGCCAAACATGCCCACTTGCTGGATAGCACCGCCTTTAGCCCGACATTCTTCAGGATCGATCTTGGCCAATACTGCCTCGCGCGAGCGAACCAACGACCGTTCCATTTGGTGATCACGCAGGGTCTCGCAACCGACGAGTCCGGCTAGAAGAACGGCAGCTGCGAAAATCTTCCACATGGTCCCTAACTCTGGAATTAAGCCGACTCGCGTAGCGGGGTCGGCTTGAATGAACTGTTAGGCGGCAACCGCGCGCCACCTGCCTTGTAAAATACCGAACTGCATCTGCGCTTGGGCGAACGCGTCAGCGACTGATATGTGCCACGTGTCTCCGTTGAAGGAATCGCCCCCAAGGGGCGAAGAGCTAACAAGGAAATAACCTGACGAGTCTTTGAAAATCCCCAAATGAACGGGAACGGTCACGTCGTTGACGATGGCAGAAAAGTCATCTATCTCAAAGGTGAGGATTTGCTCCATTGCCGCCTAACTCTTAGTAGACCGCCTAAAAGCGGTGTAAAGCCGAGTATGCCCACTTTCGGGTCGCTTTCAAACCGGAAAATTCTCACAAAGAAACAATGGCTTGCGTGATTTTTGGGCCTGCATCGTCATATCAAGCTCCAAGCTAATTACCGCTCGGAAGCCGTGATATGGAATACACCTCTGTCTCAGCGGGCGTAAAAGTAGCCAAACCCCCGCGATTACTGGATCAGGTACGCCAGCAGATTCGGGTTCGGCACTACAGCTTGCGTACCGAGCAGGCTTACCTTGGTTGGATACGGCGCTTCATCCATGCCAATGGAAAACGCCATCCACAGGAACTTGGCGCCACCGAAGTGGGAAACTTCCTGACCCATTTGGCGACAGTCGGAAGCGTGTCGGCTTCAACCCAGAACCAGGCGTTGTCGGCGTTGCTGTTTCTCTATCGCGTGGTGCTGGACATGGAGTTGCCGCGCTTGGATCAGGTCGTACGTGCCAAGCGTCCGCGTCGTCTTCCGGTTGTTCTGTCACCGAACGAGGTTGCACGCCTGTTGCAAGCTGTTCCGGAGGGGCAAGCGGCGATGATGGCGCAGTTGCTGTACGGCACCGGTATGCGCTTGATGGAATGTGTTCGGCTTCGTATCAAGGACGTGGATTTTGGGCGAAACGAGATATGTGTGCGTAGTGGCAAGGGCAACAAGGACCGGCGCGTGCCGCTGCCCATCTCGCTCAGTGAGCGGCTGCTGCGGCAACGCGAGCGGGCGCTGCTGATACACAACGCGGATATCGACGAAGGAATGGGCCGGGTGCAGCTGCCGAATGCACTGGCACGCAAGTACCCAAATGCAAACGCTGAGCCAGGCTGGCAATACCTGTTCCCGTCTACCCGACTCTCTACCGATCCTCGAACCAGGGCAATCGGGCGGCATCACGTCAGCGAAGAACCATTGCAGCGTGCGGTGAAATCGGCACGGGCCCTTGCCGGCATCGCAAAGCCCGTAACCTGTCATTCCCTGCGTCACTCCTTTGCGACGCATTTGTTGGAGGCCGGGCATGACATTCGCACTGTGCAGGAGCTTCTTGGGCACAAGGATGTCACTACCACCCAGATCTACACGCACGTGCTCGGGCGCGGGGCAGGCGGTCTGCTCAGTCCCTTGGACCGGCTACCGGGAGTATTGCCACTCCCGGTGTGATGGCAGCAATCAGCCGTCCAGCAGCGCCTTGTCCCGCACGGCGCCCTTGTCGGCGCTGGTGGCGAGCAGCGCATACGCCTTGAGCGCGGTGGTGACCTTGCGTGGGCGCGCTTCGACGGGCTTCCAGCCCTTGCCATCCTGTTCGCTGCGGCGACGTGCGAGTTCTGCGTCGTCGACCAGCAGGTTGATGCCACGCTGGGGGATGTCGATCAGGATGCGGTCACCGTCACGGACCAGGCCGATGGTGCCACCGCCTGCGGCTTCGGGTGAGCAGTGGCCGATGCTCAATCCGGAGGTGCCGCCGGAGAATCGACCGTCGGTGAGCAGGGCGCAGGCTTTGCCCATGCCCTTGGACTTGAGGTAACTGGTGGGGTAGAGCATTTCCTGCATGCCCGGGCCACCCTTCGGTCCCTCGTAGCGGATCACCACCACGTCGCCGGCCTGCACTTCGTTGCCGAGGATGCCTTTCACTGCGGCGTCCTGGCTTTCATAGACGCGGGCATTGCCCTCGAACACATGGATGGATTCGTCCACGCCGGCGGTCTTCACCACGCAGCCATCGGCGGCGAGATTTCCGTACAGCACCGCCAGGCCGCCTTCGCTGGAGAACGCATGGGCAACGTCACGAATGCAGCCTTCGGCACGGTCCACATCCAGCGACGGCCAACGCGTGGATTGGCTGAAAGCCACTTGCGTCGGGATACCTGCAGGGCCAGCCTTGTAGAACTGATGGACGGCCTGATCCTGGGTCTGGGTAACATCCCATTGCGCGATGGCATCGCCCAGGCTGCGGCTGTGCACGGTGGAGGCACCGGTATGCAGCAGGCCGCCGCGTGCCAACTCGCCAAGGATAGCCATGATGCCGCCAGCGCGATGCACGTCTTCGATGTGGTACTTCTGCGTGTTCGGCGCCACTTTGCACAGCTGTGGCACACGCCGCGACAGGCGATCGATATCGCGCTGGTCGAAGGCTACTTCGGCCTCCTGGGCAGCGGCCAGCAGGTGCAGGATGGTGTTGGTGGAACCGCCCATTGCGATATCCAGCGTCATCGCATTCTCGAAGGCTTCGAAGGTGGCGATGCCGCGCGGCAGCACGTTGGCTTCTTCGCCGCCATACCAGCGATGGCAGAGTTCGACGATGAGGCGGCCGGCGCGCTTGAACAATGCCTCGCGGTCGCTGTGCGTGGCCACAACGGTGCCATTGCCCGGCAGCGACAAACCCAACGCCTCGGTCAGGCAGTTCATCGAGTTGGCAGTGAACATGCCCGAGCATGAGCCGCAAGTGGGGCAGGCGCTGCGTTCGATCGCGGCCACCTGCTCGTCGCTGACCTTGTCATCGCCAGCGGCAACCATCGCGTCGATCAGGTCGAGTTTGTGGTCGGCAAGCTTGGTCTTGCCGGCCTCCATTGGGCCGCCGGAGACGAACACCGCGGGGATGTTCAGGCGCAGTGCGGCCATCAACATCCCCGGGGTGATCTTGTCGCAGTTGGAGATGCACACCAGCGCGTCGGCGCAGTGGGCATTGGCCATGTATTCGACCGAGTCAGCGATGATCTCGCGGCTGGGTAGCGAGTACAGCATGCCGTCATGGCCCATCGCGATGCCGTCATCCACGGCGATGGTATTGAATTCCTTGGCAACGCCGCCGGCGGCTTCGATCTCGCGCGCCACAAGCTGTCCAAGGTCCTTCAGGTGCACGTGGCCGGGCACGAACTGGGTGAAGGAATTGACCACCGCGACGATGGGCTTGTGGAAGTCGCCATCGGTCATGCCGGTGGCACGCCACAGGGCGCGGGCGCCGGCCATGTTGCGGCCAGCGGTGGAGGTTTTAGAGCGGTAATCAGGCATGGCGAGCGAGCGGGGCGGTCGTGCAGAAGTGCAGTGCGATTGATTCTGCATGAAGTTCCCGGTTGCAGCTGCAACCATTGGTTTGCGGTGGTTTGAAGGTGGAATGGGGCGGTTGGTTGGGGGCTGGAGGTTGCTTGGTCGGGTGGGTGGAAGAGGCGGAGCGAAGCGAAGCCAAAAACCAATGCCAAAGGCACCCCTCCCCAACCCTCCCCTGCGCTGCGCGCAAGGGAGGGGGTAGAGGCGGCTCGTTCGCGGCCTGGACAAGCGCAGCAAACAGCCCCCTCCCTTGCGCGCAGCGCAGGGGAGGGTTTGGGAGGGGTGCCTTTGGCTTTGCTCTTCCAACGCACCACCAGCGCCCACGCGCTGAATAGCGAAGCAATCCAAAAATACCCAAACCCCAGCCACCCCAAGCCTTTCCAAGCATCAACTGAAAACCGATTCAGTTTCGGGAGTTTTCCGGTTTCCGCCTTGCAGCCTTCATCGGGCATTATTGGGGATCAAATTGACGGGGAACCGACCATGAAGCGATCCAAGGCCACCGCACTGGTGCTGATGAGCGCCGTGCCGCTGCTGCTGACCGCCTGCCAGAAGGAAGAAACGGTGCAGACGCAGGAAGGGCTGTACACCTCGGTGGAAGCCTGCAGCGAAGCGACCGGCGATCCGTCCAGCTGCCGCGAGGCGTTTGCCACCGCGCAGAAGCAATCCGCCGACGCCGCGCCCAAGTACGCCAGCAAGGAAGAGTGCGCCAAGGAATACCCGGCCGAGCAGTGCGTGCAGCAGCAGACCAGCGCCGGCACCTCGTTCATCGGTCCGATGATGATGGGCTTCTTCATGTCGCAGATGCTCAACGGCAGCCGTGGCGCCGTGGCTGCGCCGCCGGCATCGCAGCCGGCGTTCAAGGACAAGGCCAACGGTTGGGCCAAGCCGGCCGCTCCGGGTGGCAGTGGTGGTTTGAACACCGGCAGCGGCATTGGTGCAGGCAAGGCTGGACTGGCTCCGGTCAACGCCACCCCGAACCGCGCCGTCACCGCCAGCCGTGGTGGTTTTGGTGCGCGTAGCGGCGGCCGCAGCAGCGTAGGCGGTTGATGCAGTGAAGCGCGTTGCAATTGCCGAACGTGGTAACTGGAAGGCCCGTGCCGCAGAAGCGGGCTTTCGCTTCCACACCATCGACGGCGCGCCGTATTGGGATGAAAGCGCGTACTACGCGTTCACCCTGCGCCAGATCGAAAACGATATCGAAGATCCCAGCGCCGAGCTGCATGCGATGGCGATGGATCTGGTTGGCGAGGTGGTGGGCAGCGAAGCGCTGATGGCGCAGCTTGCCATCCCCGAAGCCTTCCGTGATTGGATCGCCGAGAGCTGGCGCCGCCGTGATCCGCATCTGTATGGCCGTTTGGATTTTGCCTATGACGGCAATGGTCCAGCCAAGCTGTACGAACTGAATTACGACACGCCGACGTCGTTGTACGAAGCATCGTTCTTTCAGTGGCAGTGGCTTGAAGACCAGCGTAACCGTGGCGCATTGCCGCAGCAGGCCGATCAGTTCAACTCCATCCATGAGACTCTGGTTGAGCGCTTCGCCGAGTTGACCTCGCGGCTGCCACCGCCACTGTATTTCAGCGCGGTGGGGGAGTCCGAGGAGGACCAGGGCACGGTCGCTTATCTGCGTGATTGCGCGGCGCAGGCCGGGCTGCATGCGGCGGCGATTGCCATCGAGGACATCGGCTTGTCGGCTGATGGCCGCTTCACCGATCTGGATGACGTGGTGATCGGTAGCCTGTTCAAGCTGTATCCGCTGGAAGACCTGATGCGCGAAGAGTTCGGCGCAGCCTTGCCGCGCTCGGGCGTGCAGTTGCTGGAGCCGGCTTGGAAGGCGGTGCTGAGCAACAAGGGCATCCTGCCGTTGTTGTGGGAGCGCCATCGTGGCCACCCGAATCTGCTGGAGTCCTATTTCGACGATGGCAGTGCCTTGCCGGCCGGTTGGGTGCGCAAGCCACTGCATTCGCGCGAAGGTGCAAACGTGGCCATGCACATGAGCGACGGTAGCTGGCAGGAGAGCGAAGGGCCGTACAACGGGCCGAGCATCCGCCAGGCGTTCCACGCCTTGCCGGTGTTTGATGGCAACTACCCGTTGGTGGGTAGTTGGATAGTCGGCGACCGTGCTTGTGGTATTGGCATCCGCGAAGACAACAGTCGCATCACCCGCGACAGCGCCCGTTTCCTGCCGCACGCCATCATTGATGATGCACCGCAGGGTACAACGCGTATCTATCTGTAAGCAGTTGTTGTCTGAAACATCACTGTAGAGCCGAGCCAAAGGACGGGGAGGGGTGGAAACGGGGGCCCCCCCCCCGCCAGGGGGGGGGCGAAAAAAAACCCCCTTTTTTTTGAGGGCCGGGGGGGCGCCACC
>NZ_JBRREI010000100.1:0-6407 GCF_056760195.1 Stenotrophomonas sp. STEN020 | reverse complement strand
GGGGGGGCGGGGCCCCCCCCCCGCCCCCCCCGCCCCGCCCCCCCCCCCCCCCCCCCCCCGCCCGCCCCCCCCCCCCCCCCGCCGCGGGCGCTGTGTTTGTGCCGGGCCGCCCCCCCCCCCCCCCCCCGCTCCCACAACACGGTTCTTAGGTAGTGCCCCAGCCGAGCATGGCTCGGCTCTACCCGGTCGGACCTGCTGGGCTTGGGGATATTAGCGAGCTTTCTTGGCGGCAAAGCGGGCGCGCATGCCGGGGATGCTGACCAGGGCCACGATCAGCAGCGCCAGGACGATCTCGATCCACGCATACAGGGCGGTATCGCGGTGGCTCCAGGCGCTCATGACGCCGTGACTGAACCAGAACAAGGCCAATACCCCCGCCCAGAAGCGCGCCACGGCGCGCTGTGCCAGTACGCCCAGCAGCAACAGGACCGGCGGTGCCACAAACACCAAGCCGACCGCCAGCAGGTGGCGGTCGGCACGGAACCACCACGCATACAGCCCGGCCAGCAGCGCCAAGGCCAAGGCCAGGATCAGGTCGCGGCTGCGGCCGCTCATTGCGCCAGACGCCGGGCGATATCGGCCACGCGTCGGCCCAGTGCCCGCGCCAGCCCCGCTTCATCGTCGGTGGGCTGCGGATCATCCTGGCTGCCGGCCACATGGCTGGCACCATACGGCGTGCCGCCGCTGGTGGTGTGGCTCAGTGCCGGCTCGGTGAAGGGAATGCCGACGATCAGGCAGCCGTGGTGCAGCAGTGGCAGATGCATCGACAGCAGGGTCGACTCCTGACCGCCATGCATCGAGGCGGTGGAGGTGAACACCGCCGCAGGCTTCCCGGCCAGGGTGCCGTTGACCCATTCCGCACCCAGGCCATCAAGGAAATGTTTGACCGGAGCGGCCATATTGCCGAAGCGGGTAGGGCTGCCCAGCACGATGCCATCGCATTCGGCCAGATCGGCAATTTCGACATAGGGGGCGCCGTCTTCGGGTACAGGCGGGGCGCTGGTCTGGGTGACGGCGGCAACCGGCGGCACGGTGCGCAGGCGGGCACTCATGCCGGGAACCTCGCCGATACCGCGGGCGATCTGCCGCGCCAGCCGGGCCACTGAGCCGCCACGGCTGTAGTAAAGCACCAGAATTTCCGCCATCGCAGCATTCGCTCACTCTTACAGGAACCGGCAGTATCAACGATGCGGCCCGCGCTTTGCATCGGGTACCCTTGCCGAATGGAACCTTTGGATTCACTCAACCTATGGATGGAGCGCCTGCGTGACCGGGCGCGCAACGTCAGCTTCGGTCGCTTCCTGTGGAAGCGCTTCCTCGACGACCGCCTGTTCCAGGCCGCCGGCTCGTTGGCCTACACCACGGTGTTCGCGCTTGTGCCGCTGGCCATTGTCGTATTCGGGGTGCTGTCGGCGTTCCCGATGTTCGATCGTTGGAGCGAGGCGCTCAGCGACTACGTGTTCTCCAACTTCGTACCCTCGGCGGCGCGTGCGGCGGAGGGCTATCTGCGGCAGTTCTCGGCCAGCGCCGGGCAGCTGACCGCGGCTGGCTTCCTGGCCTTGGTAGTGTCGCTGCTGATCACTCTCAACAGTGTCGAGCAGACCTTCAACCGCATCTGGCGGGTGGCTTCGGCGCGGCCGCAGCTGACCCGCTTCCTGGTCTATTGGACGGTCTTGACCCTGGGCGCTTTGCTGGCCGCCGCCTCGTTGGCGATCTCGGCAAAGGTGTTGTCGCTGCCCTTGTTCGGTACCACCGAGGGCCGCTGGCTGGCCGATCTTGGCCTGCGCCTGGCGCCGGTGCTGATCGAGTTCGTCTGCGTGGTACTGATCTACCGGGTGGTGCCGCATCACACCGTGAAGTGGCGCCATGCCATTCCCGGCGCCCTGCTGGCGGTGCTGATGCTGGAGCTGGTGAAGTGGGGCATGGGCCTGTATCTGGGCAGTTTCCAGTCCTATCAGAAGCTCTATGGCACGGTGGCCTTCGTGCCGATCCTGTTGCTGTGGATCTACCTGAGCTGGGTTTCGGTCTTGCTGGGGGCATCACTGGCCTCATCGATCGCAGCTTTCCGCTATCAGCCAGTGGCAATGCGGCTGCCGCAGGGCTGCGAGCTTTATGGCTTGCTGCGCCTGTTGGGGCGCTTCCGTGAGGCGCGGCAGCAAGGGCAGGGGCTGGGTGAAGATCAGCTATTGCTGCTGGAACCCATGCTCACCGACTCCTTGCTGCAGCAGTTGCTGGAGCAGATGGAAACCATTGGCGTGTTGCGCCGTGACGAGCGTGGTGAATGGTTGCTGGCGCGGGACCTGGACAGCATCAGTCTGCATGAACTGTATGAAAGCGCGCAGCTGCGTATTCCCGCCGCCGAGGAATACCTGCCGATGCGCGAGGACAGCCTTGGGCAAGCGGCCTGCAATGCCCTGGATCAACTACGTCTGCCGTTGCGCGAACTGCTCAAGCGCCGTGTGGATGACATCTATGTAGAGCGCGGAGATAGTCGATGATCAACAAGTTCGTTCCTGCCTTGCTGCTGGCACTGGCTTTGACAGCGTGCAAGCCCGAGCAAGCACCTGTCGCCGCGCCGGCTGCTGCACCCCAGGCACCGGCCGCGCCCGAGGCGACCCAGCCCAGTGTGGTCCAGCAGACGGTGGAAATACCGCAGCTGCAGGTACCAACCGTGGATGGCAAGACCTATGACCTGGCCAGTCACCGTGGGCAGTGGGTGGTGGTGAATTTCTGGGCGACCTGGTGCGCACCCTGCCTGCAGGAAATGCCCGAGTTGTCGGCGCTGCACGCCATGCGCAGCAATGTGGAAGTGGTTGGCCTGGCGTATGAGGACATCGAGCTGGACGAGATGCAGACGTTCTTGAAGGAGCATCCGGTGGCCTATCCGATCGCCATCATCGACACCTTCAGCCCGCCCAAGGATTTCGCTACGCCGCGTGGCTTGCCGATGACCTACTTGATCGGGCCGGACGGCAAAGTCGCCAGGCAGTTCCTGGGGCCGGTGAATGCGCAGGAGATCGAGCAGGCGATTGTGGCTGCGGGTGGCAAGGCGGTTTGATGATGGTTGGTTGAGGATGGTTGTTTGAGGTGATGGTGGTTATTTGGTTGGAGCCTTGAGGCGGGGGCAAAAAGCTCTAGAGCCAAGAGCACCCCTCCCCAACCCTCCCCTTCGCTGCGCGAAAGGGAGGGGGCTGTTCTCGGCATCTGTCAGATGGCCGCGGTGCCGCTGCTACTCCCTACCTTTCGCGTAGCGAAGGGGTGGGTTGGGGAGGGGTAGCTTTTCAGCTCTCCGCGCAATGCCTGCTTCGCGGCTTACGCCGCTATTACAACTCCTGCAAGATGGCTGGGAATGCCCTTGCCGAGCATGGCTCGGCACTACAAGATGGCTGGGAATGCCCTTGCCGAGCATGGCTCGGCACTACAAGATGGCTGGGAATGCCTTGCCGAGCATGGCTCGGCACTACAAGATGGCTGGGAATGCCCTTGCCGAGCATGGCTCGGCACTACAAGCCCCTCTCCCGTTCACGGGAGAGGGGTTGGGGTGAGGGCAGCCTTTGGGGCATTGCCGGAAAGCTCCTGCCGGGCATGGATCGGCATTACAAGGCGCTGGAGTCGCGCTATGGCTTGGCTGCTTCTTCATCCACCGCGAACGGCGCAATCGGCTTCACCACGCCGTACTTTTCTTTCTTGGGTTTGCCTGGCAGTGGTGGCAGTTCGACCACCGGCTCGTCGATGTAGGTATCCGGCAGGCGATCCAGCAGGTCGCGGATCAGGGTCAGGCGGCCACGCTTCTGGTCGTTGAAATCCACCAGCGTCCACGGTGCCTGCGCGGTATGGGTGGCCTCCAGCATGGCTTCGCGGGCCTGCGTATAGGCGTTGTATTCCTGCCGCGATTTCAGATCGATCGGTGACAGTTTCCAGCCCTTGAGTGGATCATCACGGCGCTCGGCGAAACGCTTTTCCTGTTGCTCCTGGTCCACGCACAGCCAGTACTTGAACAGCAGGATGCCATCGTCCACCAGCAGTTTTTCAAACGCGGGCGTCTGATCGAGGAAGGCCTTGTACTGCGCATCGGTGCAGTAGCCCATCACCTTTTCCACGCCAGCACGGTTGTACCAGCTGCGGTCCATCAGCACGATCTCGCCGGAGGCGGGCAGGTGCGCGATGTGGCGCTGGAAATACCACTGGCTGTCTTCGCGCTCGCTTGGCTTGGGCAAGGCCACCACCCGGCACTGGCGCGGGTTGACGTGTTTGGCGATGTCCTGGATGACCCCGCCCTTGCCGGCGGTGTCGCGGCCTTCGAACAGCACCAGCACGCGTTGGCCGCAATGCTGGGCCCAGCGTGCCATGTTGGCCAGTTCCAGCTGCATCGGTTCCAGCAACGCTTCGTACTGCTTGCGCTTGAGCTTGCCCATGGTCACTCCTTGTGGAACGCCGAGCCTAACCCAATCGCATGTCAGCCAATGTCAGCGTTGCGCCAGCCATGGGCGCCGCCCAGCTGCTGCAGCAGCTGGGCCAGGTCGCTGGCGAAGCCGGCCATGTCGAACAGGCCGCTGCGTTCGCGGGCTTCGGCCAGCCGCTGGCGCGTGGCCTGCAGGGCGGCGGCGTCATTGCCCAGCCCGATTGCGGTGGCAACGAAGGCCGTGTCATCAGCGACATTCATGTCGTCCATGCCCAGGTGATGGTTGAGGCTGCCAGCAACCCGTGCCGCAAAGGTGTTTCCGGGCGCGGTCAGTACCGGGCAGCCAGCCCATAGTGCGTCGGAAGCGGTGGTGTGGGCGTTGTACGGGTGCGTATCCAGGAAGAGATCGGCATGCCGGTAGCGGGCCAGGTACTGCGGATGTGGCAGCTTGCGCATGAACACCAGTCGCGCTGGGTCCACGCCGTGTTGACGGGCGACTTCCTGCAGGCGCTGGTCGGCCTTGCCCGGCCCGGACAACAGCCACAGCACGCTGCAGGGCACGCCCAGCAGTACCTGCAACAGGCGCTTGACGCTGCGTGGGTTGAGCTTGTAGCTGTTGTTGAAGCAGCAGAACACCACGCCGCTTTCCGGTAGGCCACAGTCGCTGCGCGAGGGCGGTGACTGAACAGTGCGCGTGTTGTCCGAAGGCTGGAAGGCGCGCGGCAAACGCAGCACTTTTTCGCTGAAAGTAGATTCCAGAGCCGGTGGCAGCACGAAGTCATCGGCGACGACGTAGTCGATCCATGGCGCACCAGAGGTGCCGGGGTAGGCCAACCAGTTCAACTGCAGCGGTGCAGGGCGCATGGCCAGTACTTCGGGCGTGCCACCACCGCCCCAGCCGCGCAGATCGAACAACAGGTCGATGCCAGCAGCGCGGATGCGCTGCGCAATCGCCGCATGTGCTTGGTCACTGACGTCGTGCAGTTGCTCGGCAGCGGCCTGCAGGCGCTGGCGTATGCCACTGCCATCGTCGCTGTTGAGCGCGAACAGATGCACCTGCAGTTGCGGCTGCGCGCGCAACTGCTCGAACAAGGCGACCGTCAGCAGGCCGGTCGGATGCGCACCGAAGCCGTTGGATAGAAAGCCAACGCGCAGCGCGCCCTGTGCACGTACCTGCGTTGCCGGCAGACGCGGAATGGACTGGGCTAGAACATTGGCGCGTTGCCGTGCGCAGGCCAGTTGTTCGGTGGCGCTGGCGTCTTCGCTGAGAAAGGCGAAGGGCTCCACTGCGGGATTGCCTTGCGCTACGGCACTGCGCACCTGCTGCGAGAGCGCATCGATATCGCGCCAGTCGCAGAGCCGGCGCTGCCAGTTCAGGCGTTGCGCGGCCATATAGGCCTCATCCGGTGCCAGGGCATGCGCGCGCCGATAGGCATCGGCGGCGGCTTCGGGTTGGTTGGCATCTTCCAATACATGACCCAGCCACAAGGCCATGCCGGGATGTTGTGGAGCAAGTTGGCAGGCCTGCTGCAGCAGCGCGGCGGCTTCGTCATGCTTGCCCTGCATCCAGCGGGCGCGGCCGAGGCGGGCGAGGGCTTCGGGGTGTTGCGGACGCAGTTGCAGGGCTCTTGCTGCGGCTGCTTCGCCTGCGCGCACATCGCCAGCGCCCAGTTCTGCGTCGGCCAGCATCACCCAGGCGATGAAGTCACCGGGTTGGCGGGTGACGGCATGGCGGAGCTGGTCACGTTCGTTGGTCATGGGCCTGGCTTTTGCTCCCTCCCTTGCGCAGAGCGCAGGGGAGGGTTGGGGAGGGGGGGATTTTGCTATGGGCTGGTGATTAAGGCCAAATCCAGAGGCAGCAGCCAAAGCCAAAGCTACCCCTCCCCAACCCTCCCCTATGCTGCGCATAAGGGAGGGAGCAAAGCCTATGCTGCGCATAAGGGAGGGAGCAAAGCCTATGCTGCGCATAAGGGAGGGAGCAAAGCCTATGCTGCGCATAAGGGAG
>NZ_JBRREI010000099.1:0-6989 GCF_056760195.1 Stenotrophomonas sp. STEN020 | reverse complement strand
TCCGCCAACCTTTTTTGCCCCACCAACGCGGGCACGGGGCTCTACCACCAGCCCACTACCCTTGTGGGAGCGGCGTAAGCCGCGAAGCTGGCCGTGCTGGAATCACCAACCAGCCTGCAACCTGACAACTCTGTGGCTTCGCGGCTTGCGCCGCTCGCACAAATCCCGCAAACACGGGTCTGAAGCCATGCTGACAAGGCGCTGCCGAGCATGGCTCGGCACTACAACCGCGCTATCAGGCAAAAATCGCCTCGATCTGCTGCCAGGCGCCCTCTTCCACCCGCGCCAGCACATCCAGCGCGCGCAGGTTCTCTTCCAGCTGGGACACCCGGCTTGCACCCAGGATCACGCTGGACACCTGCGGGTTGCGCAGGCACCAGGCAATGGCCAGCTGCGCCGGCGATTCGCCCAACTCGGCGGCCAAGGCAGTGAAACGGCGCACCTTGCCCAGACGATCATCGGCTGGCTCGCCCAGCACCGAGGCCTGCAGCCAGCCCAGCGAGGACTGGCCCAGGCGCGAATCATCAGCAATACCGTCGTTGTACTTGCCGGTCAGCAGACCCGAGGCCAGCGGCGACCAGATCGTCGTCCCCAACCCGGCATCGGCATACAGCGGCGCGTATTCCTGCTCCACGCGGACCCGATGCAGCAGGTTGTACTGCGGCTGCTCCATGCTCGGGGCGTACAGATTGTGAGCGCGGGCAAAGGCCACCGCCTCGGCGATCTGCGCGCCCGACCACTCCGAGGTACCCCAGTACAGGACCTTGCCCTGACGGATCAGGTTGTCCATCGCCAGCACGGTCTCGCTGATCGGCGTCTCCGCGTCCGGACGGTGACAGTAATACAGGTCCAGATAGTCCACCCGCAGGCGCTTGAGCGCAGCGTGGCAGGCATCGGTGACGTGCTTGCGCGACAGCCCGCGCTGGGTCGGCGCCGGCTCCTCGGCTGAGCCGAAGAACACCTTGGACGACACGCAATAGCCATCGCGCGGCAGCCGCAGGTCGGCGATCACGTCGCCCATTACCTCCTCGGCGCGGCCCTTGGCATAGCCCTCGGCGTTGTCGAAGAAGTTGACCCCGTTGTCCCAGGCCGCGGCGATCAGGTTGCGCGACTCATCGCGCCCGATCTGGCTGCCAAAGGTCACCCAGGCGCCAAACGACAAGGCGGACAGCTGCAGGCCGGACGACCCGAGACGACGGTATTGCATGGCTGGCTCCAACGTAAGACGGTGCGCAGGATTCGCGCAGACAGGCCGCCAGTGTAACCCTGACTGCGCATCTGACAGGCCCGCAGACCTTGCCGATACCGGCGCAATCCCAGCAAATGCCTGCTTATGCCGGAGATATTCTTGCCCGGCATCAGCCGCTGCTCTAGGCTTGCGTCTTTTGCGGGCTCGCCCGGGGATTACTCATGTTCGAAGGTTTGGGCAGAATCGGCTTCGGCCTGTTCGGCCTGGCGGTGCTTTTGGGCATCACCTGGCTGTTTTCCAATAACAAGAAAGCCGTTGACTGGAAGCTGGTTGCCACCGGCATCACTCTACAGATCGCTTTTGCGGCGCTGGTGCTGCTGGTTCCGGGCGGCCGCGACGTGTTCGACTGGCTGGGCAAGGGCTTCGTCAAGATTCTGAGCTTCGTCAATGAAGGTTCCAACTTCATTTTCGGCAGCCTGATGGACATTCCCAAGTACGGCTTCATCTTCGCCTTCCAGGTGCTGCCGACCATCATCTTCTTCTCGGCGCTGATGGGCGTGATGTACCACCTGGGCGTGATGCAGGCCATCGTGCGGGTCATGGCGGCCGCCATCACCAAGGTAATGCGCGTATCCGGTGCTGAAACCACCAGCGTCTGCGCCAGCGTCTTCATCGGTCAAACCGAAGCGCCGCTGACCGTGCGCCCGTACATCTCCAAGATGACCCAGTCCGAACTGATCACGATGATGATCGGCGGCATGGCGCATATCGCTGGCGGCGTATTGGCCGCTTACGTCGGCATGCTCGGCGGTGGCGATCCGGCCTCGCAAGCCTTCTACGCCAAGCACCTGCTGGCTGCCTCGATCATGGCTGCGCCGGCCACGCTGGTGGTCGCCAAGCTGCTGGTGCCGGAAACCGGCACCCCGCTGACCCGCGGCACGGTCAAGATGGAAGTGGAAAAGACATCTTCCAACATCATCGACGCCGCAGCTGGTGGCGCCGCTGACGGCCTGCGCCTTGCCCTGAACATCGGCGCGATGCTGCTGGCCTTCATCGCCCTGATCGCCCTGCTCAATGCGCCGCTGACCTGGATCGGTGACGTCACCGGCCTGGCCGCCGCCATCGGCAAGCCGACCAACCTGGCCACCATCTTCGGCTACGTGCTGGCACCGATCGCCTGGGTGATCGGCACGCCGTGGGCAGACGCCACCACTGTCGGTTCGCTGATTGGCCAGAAGGTCGTGATCAACGAATTTGTTGCCTACATGGACCTGTCGCAGATCATCCAGGGCAACGTTCCAGGCACCACCTTGAGTGAAGAAGGCCGTCTGATCGCCACCTATGCCCTGTGCGGCTTCGCCAACTTCAGCTCCATTGCCATCCAGATCGGCGGCATTGGCGGCTTGGCTCCGGACCGTCGCCAGGACCTGGCCAAGTTCGGCCTGCGTGCAGTACTGGGCGGCACCATTGCCACCTTGATGACCGCCACCATCGCCGGCGTGCTGACCCACTTCAGTTGATTCAATCCAGCTGATCCGGCCCGGCCGCTGCAAGGCGGCCGAGTCAGATGGCCAAGCCATCGCAGCTGCTGTTTCATCGCCACCTTAGAGACAAAGATTCCATGAGTTCTGTAGTCGTTGCCGGTTCCTTCAATGTCGATCACGTCTGGCGCTGCGATACCCTGCCCGCGCCGGGAGCGACCATCGCTGGCCGTTACAGCACAGGTCCCGGCGGCAAGGGCTTCAACCAGGCCGTCGCGGCTCGCCGCGCCGGTGCTGACACCAGCTTTGTCTGCGCACTCGGTGCCGACGCTGGCGGCGACCTCGCCCGCCAGTTGGCCAGTGCCGACGGCATCGCGCTGGTGGCCGAAGCCACCACCGAGCCCACCGGTACCGCGGGCATCTATGTCGATGGCCGTGGCCGCAACTCGATCGTGATCGGCGCCGGTGCCAATGCCTCGCTAAGCAGCGACTTCGTCGCCGCCAACGCCGCCCTGATCGGCGGTGCCAAGGTCTTGCTGGCACAGCTGGAATCCCCGGTGGAAACCATCGAGGCGGCGCTGGCGCAGGCCCGCGAGGCCGGCGTGCTGACCATGCTCAACGCAGCTCCGGCCAATGCCCCGTCCACCATCAGCCTGCTCAAGCTGGCCGACGTGCTGACCCCGAACGAAACCGAATTTGCCGCCCTGCTCAGCCGTCATGTCGGCGAACGCATCGAGGCCGATGACGTGGCAGCGTTGGACGGTGCCAGCCTTCACGCCCTGTGCCGCAAGCTGTCCGGCAACACCGTGGTGGTGACGCTGGGTGCGGTGGGCGTATTTGTCTCGCACGATGAAGACAAGCTGCGCAGCGACAGCCAGCCGTACTACCGCGTGCCGGCCGAGTCGGTACAGGTGGTCGACACCACCGGTGCCGGTGATGCCTTCAACGGCGCGCTGGCGGCCTCACTGGCAGCAGCACCGGAATCTTCGTTCATCAAGCACGTGCGCTTCGCCAACCTGTACGCCGCCCGTTCCACCGAGAACGAAGGCGCCGCACTGGCGATGCCGCGGATGACCCCGGCCGACGTCTGAGCCTACAGCTGTGCCCCCTCCCTTGCGCAGCAGGGGAGGGTTGGGGAGGGGTAGGCTCTCAGGCCTTTTGCGCAATGCCAGCTTCGCCGCTTACGCCGCTCCCACATCTCCACACAGCGCGGGTTACGACCCGCCGCCTTACAATACCCCCATGCAGATCGGCCCTTACACCATTGCACCCAACGTGGTGCTCGCGCCCATGGCCGGCGTCACCGACAAGCCATTCCGCCAACTGTGCAAACGGCTCGGCGCGGGTCTGGCCGCTTCGGAAATGACCATCAGCGACCCGCGCTTCTGGACCACCCGCAAGTCCATCCACCGCATGGACCATGCCGGTGAACCGGCACCGATCAGCGTGCAGATCGCCGGCACCGAGCCGCAGCAGTTGGCCGAGGCGGCGCGCTACAACGTCGACCACGGCGCGCAGATCATCGACATCAACATGGGCTGCCCGGCCAAGAAGGTCTGCAATGCCTGGGCTGGTTCGGCATTGATGCGCGACGAAGCACTGGTCGCGCGCATTCTTGAATCGGTGGTCAACGCAGTCGATGTGCCGGTCACGCTGAAGATCCGTACCGGCTGGTGCGCAGAAGTGCGTAACGCGCCAACCATCGCCCGTATCGCCGAAGACAGCGGCATCGCCGCCTTGGCCATTCACGGCCGTACCCGCGACCAGCACTACACCGGCGTGGCCGAGTACGAGACCATCGCCGCGATCAAGGCGATGTTGAAGATTCCGGTATTGGCCAACGGCGACGTGGATTCACCGCGCAAGGCCGAGCAGGTGCTCAAGCTGACCGGTGCCGATGCGGTGATGGTGGGCCGCGCCGCACAGGGCCGGCCGTGGATCTTCCGCGAGATCGCGCATTACCTGGCTACCGGCGAAGAACTGCCGCCGCCGTCGGTGGAAGAAGTACGCGACATCCTGCTGGGACATCTCACCGACCTGCACGCCTTTTACGGCGAACCGCAGGGCGTGCGCATTGCCCGCAAGCATCTGGGTTGGTATGCAAAGGATCGCCCGGAGAATGCCGCGTTCCGTGCGGTGGTCAACGCTGCGGAGACCGCCGACGCGCAGATCCAGCTGACCCGTGATTATTTTGATGCGCTGGTAGCGGGCGAAACGGCGTACGCACCGTAAACCTGTAGAGCCGAGCCATGCTCGGCTGGGGCGTTACCGGCGATCCGTCCGTTTGTGCATGGAGCCTCTGCCGAGCATGGCTCGGCACTACCGTTCACGCTCCAAAAAAAGGGCCCACCAGCTTGCGCTGATGGGCCCGTCCGACTGTCATCGACGCGCAGGGGAGGGAACCGCGTCGACAGGAATCAGCCGAACACTTTGATCAGGCAAATACCTTGAAGCGGGCTTCATCTTCCATGAAGGTCTTTTCACCGAAGGGAGCTTCATTCGAGCCAAACGGCATCTGCGCACGCAGCTGCCAGTTGCCATGCACGCCCCAGTGCTTGCGCACCACTTCGTCAACCAGCGGGTTGTAATGCTGCAGGCTGGCACCGACGCCAGCGTCAGCCAGCGCAGTCCACACTGCGAACTGCGCCATGCCGTTGGACTGCTCGGCCCAGACCGGGAAGTTGTCGGCGTACAGGGCGAACTGCTCCTGCAGGCCCTTCACCACATCGGTATCGACAAAGTACAGCACCGTGCCCGCACCTGCGGCGAAGCTGTTGAGCTTGGCTTCGGTGGCAGCAAAGCCGTCGGCCGGTACGATCTTGCGCAGTTCTTCCTTGGTCAGCTCCCAGAACTTCTGGCTGTGGTCACCGAACAGGATCAGCGCGCGTGAGGACTGCGCGTTGAAGGCCGATGGCGCTTCGCGCATGGCCTGCTTGATCAGCTGGGTGGTGTCGTCCTGGCTGATCGGCAGCTGCTTGCCGAGGGCGTACTGGGAACGGCGCTTCTTGTACAGGGAGATGACTTGGCTGTTCATGATCGTTTCCTGAGGGAAAAGCAGGCCCGCAACACCGCTGGCCTTTGCTTGATGGCGCCCATTGTATTTGCCACCAAAACTAGAACAATTACTTAAAAACCAATAATTCGTTTCATTTTCAGAACAAATGCCATTTTCGCTTCTCGCCCCTGGAAAGCTCCCCTCCAAGCTCTCACCAAAGCCTGATTCCAAATCAGCGAATTCTCAGAACCAATGGCTATCAGCGGCCCGTGGCCGCAAACCCGCGCCGCGCCGACATTGCCAGCGGCACCGCAATGCTGGGTTCCGTTATGCATGCGCTGCGGTAACACCGGCTGGCGATACTGGGCGGATCACTGCACGACGCTGTTTTTATGACTCTCAACGACTTCCCCTATCTGCATGGCTTCTCCGCGAATGAGCAGGAGCGGCTGCGCAAGCAGGCACGCCTGTTTGAACCGGCGATCTTCCACGACATCGATTTCCGCAATTCGCGCCACATTCTTGAAGTCGGCAGCGGCGTCGGTGCGCAGAGCGAAATCCTGCTGCGCCGCTTCCCTGACCTGCGGGTCACCGGCATCGACCTCAACGAACGTCAGCTGGCCGCCGCAAACGCGCATCTGGCGCAGATGCCATGGCTGCAGGAACGCGTCGAGTTTCAACGCGCCAATGCCACCGATCTGCCTTTCGAACCGCGCAGCTTTGATGGCGCCTTCCTGTGCTGGGTGTTGGAGCACGTGCCCTCGCCTGCGCGTGCGCTGGCCGAAGTGCGGCGGGTGCTGAGCCCGGGCTCGCCGGTATTCGTCACCGAGGTGATGAATGCCTCGTTCCTGCTCGATCCCTACTCGCCCAACCTGTGGCGCTACTGGATGGCGTTCAATGATTTCCAGATCGACAGCGGTGGCGACCCGTTTGTCGGTGCCAAGCTCGGCAACCTGCTGCTGGCCGGCGGTTTCCGCGATGTGCAGACACAGACCAAGACCGTGCACCTGGACAACCGCGAGCCGGCGCGGCGCAAGGTGATGTTCACGCTATGGGAAGAGCTGCTGTTGTCGGCCGCCGAGCAGTTACTGGAAGCCGGCAAGGTCGATCAGGCCACGGTGGAAGGCATGCGCGCCGAGTTCACCCAGGTGCAGAACGACCCCAACGCGGTGTTCTTCTATTCCTTCGTGCAGGCCCGCGCCACAGTCTACTGAGTTGCGGCGGGCGCCCCGGGGGGCCCCCCCCCCCCCGCAGGCGCGCCCAAACCCCCCCCAACCGGGGAGGAGAAAAAAGACGTGAAAAGCAGCCCGGAGAGTGGGGCGCG
>NZ_JBRREI010000098.1:0-7552 GCF_056760195.1 Stenotrophomonas sp. STEN020 | reverse complement strand
CCCGCCCCGCCCCCCCCCCCGCCCGCCCCCGCCCCCCCCCCCCCCCCCCCCCCGCCCCCCCCCCCCCCCCCCCCCCCCGGCCCCCCCCCCGCCCCCCCCCCCCCCCCCCGCCCCCCCCCCCCCCCCCCCCCCCCCCCCCCCCCCCCCCCCCCGCTCCTACAAAAAGCAGGTCCCACAGCCCTGTCAGGCCGGCAGCGACTGCCCGCCATCCACCGCCAGCACCTGGCCGGTGATCCAGCGCGCTGTTGGCGAACACAGGAATACGGCGGTATTGGCCACATCTTCGACATTGCCGAAGCCACCGAACGGGATCTTGTTGCGGATCTGCTCGTAGAGTTCGGGGGCGCTGCTGCGGCGCTGCTCCCACAGCCCACCGGGGAATTCGATCGAGCCCGGTGCCAGAGCGTTGACCCGGATGCGCTCGCGCGCCAGCTCGGTTGCCAGCGATACGGTGTAGTAATTCAAGGCGGCCTTGGCGGCGGAGTAGGCCGCTGCGCGCGGCGTCGGCACCGATGCATTGATCGAGCTGATGTTGAGGATGGCCGGCATCGTGCTCAGGCGCAGATGGGGCAGGGCAGCGCGGTTGGCGCGCACCGCAGCCATCAGATCGATATCGAAACCGGCCTGCCAGCTTGCATCGTCATTGCCGTTGCCATAGCCGGAGGCATTGTTGACGAGGATATCGACGCCGCCCAACTCGGCCGCAGCGGCATCGATCCAGGCTTGAATCTGCGCCGGATCACCGAGATCACATTGCTGCGTGTGCGCGGCAGCTGCGCCATCGCGCAGCAATGATTCGGCAGCCTGCTGCAGCGCTGCTGCACCACGCGCGCAGATGCTGACTTTCGCGCCTTCGCGGGCAAAGGCCTGGGCGATGGCCAGGCCGATGCCGCGGCTGCCGCCGGCAACCAGCACGCATGCGTTTTGTAGCGAAACAGAAGGGGTCATTGCGGCGCTTCTGGTGGGCGGAGAGCGCACATTATCCCCGGGTTGCGCGTTGCAGGCAGCGAACGCGCTGTTCCGTGCTCAGGGCAGGCCGGGCACGTTCAAGGACGCGAACAGGATGTTCTGCGCCTTCTTCGCCATCGAGCGCGGCAGTTTGGCGATGAAGGTGTCGCCGGTCAGCGCCATGTCACCGCGAAGGATGAAGCCGTTGATCTGGGTATAGCTCTTGACGCTGTATTTGTTGCCGTCCTGACTTACTTCCAGATACATCGGCGAGGTCAGAATGTTGTTGCCCTTGCGATAGACACGGGTACCGTCGATGTCGCGGACCAGGCGATAGCCATGTTCGCTTGCCCAGGCATCAACCTTGGCCAACACGTTCTCATCGGAGCTGAAGGTGGTGAGGTCATGCGGTCTGCCGCTGTTCTTCGCCATCAGTGCCAGGATGTTGACCAGGGCCAAGCCGCCCAGTGCACCCACGATCATTCCGGTGATCAAACCCATGTTGTTGACTCTTTGAAGTTGGGGCGGCATTCCAGCACATCGCAACGCCGGTTGTCGTGAATACCTTGCGTTACTTCCAGATATTGGGCGTTGCGCCACGTTCCGGATGCTTCATCTGCACGATGCAGAAGCGATGACCCGTAGGTGCTTCCATCACCCACCAGCGTTTGACCTTGCCGATGCGGCGTGCGCCCAGCGCTTCAAGCCGGTCAGCTTCGGCATCGATATCGTCGGCTTCGATATCCAGATGCACGCGTGGGGCGTGATCGACGCGCTGCACTTCCACGTGCAGCTCGGCCGGCGCGCCGATCAGTTCGGCATATTGCGCGCCATCGTCCTCGGTGTAGCCGGGCTCGGCTTTCAGACCCAGTGCGGGTGCCCAGAATGCGGCGGCGGCATCGCTGTCGGTGCCCTGGCAATCAATGATGAAACCGGCCAGACGGCTGCGGTGGCTCATGCGGGTGCTCCGGTGACAGAGGAGGCCAGCGTACACCGGCTAACCGGGTACCCGAGTTATTGCGCTGCGGGCGGTAGCTGCAGAAGCGCTCAATCGCCATGCACTGATGCACAACACGCTGTACACACTCCACTCCGCCAGGCGTTGCAGCAGTCCGCGCCATGCGTGCAATGGTTCCAGCCCCATCAACACGAACAGCAGCAGCCAGAATCCTGCCAACGCAATCCACAGTACGCGCGTGGTGGGGCGGATTGCAGGTGAGGTGGCAAGCAGCATCAGGCCCAGTGCGGTGCCGAAATAGGTGAACACGCCGAGCAGCGTGTGCAGGGATTGCGACAGACTGCCATCGATCGGGCAGCCAAGATCGCAGGGCGCCAAGGCCGAACCTATCCATGCCAGCGGCTCGAACATCAGCAGCCAGTAGCCGAATCGACTGATGCCGGCGACGGGCGCTGTCCGTGCGAATGCGAATAGCAGCAGCGCCGCCAGCACGCCGACGGGAATGAAGCCGAACAGACTGATCAGCCGGGCGTGCGCGCTGCCGGTCGCGCCGAGTTCGCTGATGTATTGCGATAGCGGGGAATAACCGGGTTTGAGCGCGGCGCCGCCGAGCAGCATCAGCAGGTATATCGCCACGAACAGCAGGATCAGGCAGCGCTGGAAACGCATCGGCAGGCCGTCAATGGTTGCGGTGTTCAGCGTATGCGATTGGACAGGAACAACTCCACCTTGCCGCAGTTCGGGCAGGCGTGCAGGTCGAACTCTTCGCGGTTGACGAACAACTCGCCGATATCGCCAAGCAGGAAGGGCATGGCCTGCGAGCCTTCGTGGAAGCGCTTGCGGCCGATGAATTCCATGCGCATACCCGGGCAGCGCGGGCAGTCGATCAGGCGTGGCGGTTGGGTCCAGCTGCGCCGGTCATCGGGTTGATAGCCGCGTGGCGGTGGTGCGCCATCGGCGTGGGTGCCGCACTTCCAGCACTGGTCGAAGTTGTCTTCGTTGACTTCCTTGCAGCTGCTGCAGGTCCAGGTGCCCATGGTGGTTTTGGGTGATCGTGTGGGGTTGGTCAATCGTAGCGCTGGAGTTGTGGGTTGGCGTTACAGGTGGGTGATGTTTTTGGGCTGGTGGGGATTGGGCGAAAGATCAAGATCAAGAGCAAGAGCTGCCCTCACCCCAACCCCTCTCCCGTAAACGGGAGAGGGGCTAGCATTGCTGCGGCTCGTAGTGCACTGAGCCCCTCTCCCGCGTGCGGGAGAGGGGTTGGGGTGAGGGGCAGCTTCTAGCAAGCAAACCCAAGGCAAACATCAAGCAAACACCAAGCCCAAAAAAAGGCCCGCATCGCTGCGGGCCTCAAATAACGCCACTAAGAAACTATCAGTGAATCTTGGCCAGATCGTCGATCAGCACGCGCAGGAAGCGCGCCGCTTCGCCGCCGGTGCAGGCGCGGTGATCGAAGGTGACCGACAACGGGATGACCTTGTGCGTTTCAATGCCGCCCATCACCGGGGTGACCTGGAAGCGGGCACGGCCGGCGGCAACGATGGCCACGCACGGCGGCACAACGACAGGAGTGGCGTAGCGGCCGGCGAACATGCCGAAGTTGGACAGGCTGATGGTGTAGCCGCTCAGCTCCGACGGTGCGATCGAGCGGTCTTCGACCTGCTGGCGCAGACGGTTGATGCCTTCGCGCACGCCGCGCGCATCGAGCATGTCGGCATTGCGCAGCGCCGGCACGAACAGACCGTCGTCGGTGTCCACGGCAATGCCGATATCGACCTGCGCGTGCAGGGTGCGGGTGAGGTTGTCACCGTCGAACCAGGCATTCATTGCTGGCACGGCCTGGCAGGCGCTGACGATGGCGCGGACCAGACGCGAGGTCATGTCGTTGCCCGGTGCCCATGCATGGATGTCGGCATCGTCGCTGAGCGTGGTCGGTACGACCTTGCTGTGCGCATCGGCCATCACCCGCGCCATATTGCGGCGCACGCCCTTGAGCGGTTCCGGCTGGCCCTTGGCGACCACACCCGGAGGGGCGGTACGCATCGGCTTGCCAGCGGCAGACAACGGGGTGCGAGCGCTTGAGCCCCTCTCCCCCTGGGAGAGGGGTTGGGGTGAGGGTACGGCAGCTGCAGTGGAGCTCGATGCAACTGCCACTGTTCCAGAGGAAGAGGGGAGCAGGGCGGACGGGTTCGCCGCCGCCTGCTTCACATCATTCATCGTCACCGCGCCATCGGCGCCGGTGGCACGCACGCGGGCCAGATCGACGCCCAGCTTGCGGGCCATCGCACGCACGGCCGGTACGGCCTTTACGCCACCGACGGCCACGGCCTGCTCGGTGTGCACGGCATTGGAGCTGACCATCGCGCCGACCACGGTGCCTTCATCGGCACGCTCGGCGGCAGCGGCAGCAACCGGTGCCGGCGCGGCAACCGGCGCAGGCGCTGCTTCGGCCGGCGCGCCGTGGTGATGGCCGGTGTCCTGGCCTTCAGCGCGCTGCGGCAGGTTCGGGTCGAGTTCGAAACTGGCCAGCACGTGGCCGGTCACCACGATGTCACCGGCGCCGCCGGCCAGCTTCAGCACCTTGCCGGAGTACGGGGAGGGCACTTCGACCACGGCCTTGGCGGTTTCCATTGCCACCAGCGGCTCGTCGAGCTTGATCACGTCGCCTTCCTTGACGAACCATTCAACGATGGTCGCGTCCGGCAGGCCTTCGCCCAGGTCGGGCAGATTGAAATTCTTGGTCTGGCTCATGTGCGTTTCTCTTCCAGCAATTCAAGTTCGCGTGCCGGCAGCCAGCCCTGCGCGCCATCGGCGCGCTCGGACCACCACCAGCCACCATGTTCGTGATGCAGCCTTACCTGCTCCCCGCGGTCAACGTCCAGCTCGCGTGCGCTGTAGTCACGCAGCGCTTCGGCACAGCCATTGTCCAATACCTGCAGCCAGGCCACCGGCGCCCAGCCGGCGCTGCCTTCGCTGGTTTTCACCCAGGCGAAGGCAGGCCATTCTTCGTCGCGTACACCGAGCTCGACAATCTGCCCGGTACGGAACTGCAGGGGGTTGCGGTATTGGCTGCGGTAGCTGCCAATCAAGCGTGCCAGCATGTCAGCCCGCCGCGACCGCGCGCTTGGCGGCGGTCACAATCCGCTCAACGCTGGGCAGGTACTTCATTTCCAGGCGGAACAGCGGGATGTGGGTGTCATAGCCGGCAACGCGCTCGACCGGTGCCAGCAGGTCGTAGATCGACTCTTCGGCCAGGCGGGCAGCGATTTCGGCGCCAAAGCCAGCGGTCTTCGGTGCTTCCTGGACGATCACGCAGCGCCCGGTCTTGGCCACCGATTCGGCGATGGTGGCGAAGTCCAGCGGTCGCAGCGTGGCCACGTCGATGACTTCGGCACTGATGCCTTCGCCGGCCAGCTTGTCGGCCGCTTCCAGTGCTTCCTTGACCTGTGCGCCCCAGGTGACCAGGGTCACGTCGGTGCCGTCACGCAGCACGAAGCACACGTCCAGCGGCAGTGCTTCGCCGTCATTGACGACCACTTCCTTGTACTGGCGGTAGATGCGCTTGGGCTCCATGTAGATCACCGGATCCGGCTCGCGGATCGCAGCCAGCAGCAGGCCATAGGCGCGCTGCGGGCTGGACGGCAGCACCACGCGCATGCCCGGCACATTGGTGAAAATGGCTTCGTTTGCTTCGCTGTGGTGTTCCGGCGCGCGGATACCACCGCCCCACGGCACGCGCAACACCATCGGGCAATGCAGGCGGCCACGGGTACGGTTGCGCAGGCGTGCGGCGTGGCAGATCAGGTGATCGACCATCGGGTAGACGAAGCCATCGAACTGCGCTTCGGCCACCGGCTTCATGCCCTGTGCGGCCAGGCCGACGGTGAGGCCGGCGATGGTGGTTTCATCCAGCGGGGTGTCGAGCACGCGCTGCGAGCCGAACTGCTGCTGCAGGCCGGCGGTGGCGCGGAATACGCCGCCGTTGACGCCCACGTCTTCGCCCAGCACCAGCACCGAGGGGTCGTGTTCCATTTCCCAGGCAAGCGCCTGGGTGACGGCTTCGATGAGGGTGATCGGGGTAGCTGTCATCGGGGTGTCTCCGCTGTTGCTCGCCGCGTTGTGCGCGACGCCGTGATCGTGGCTGGCCGAGGTGACAGGCGCATTGCGCTTGATGTCATCCATGACGCTGCTCCAGTGCGATGGCGGCAGCACGCTGCGCCAGCAGGTCCGGCGGCGGATCGGCATACAGATAGTCGAACATGGCCTCGACCGGCTGCACCGGGCAGTTGAGGTAGGCGTTGACCTCCTCATCCACCCGGGTGCCGCATTCGGCGATCCAGTTCTTTTCTTCTTCTTCGCTCCACACGCCGTGCGCGGTGAGGTACTTGCGCAGGCGGATCAGCGGTTCCTTCAACCAGGCCGATTTCACTTCGGCGTCGTCGCGGTAGCGGCGGGCGTCGTCGGCGGTGGTGTGGTCGGACAGGCGGTAGGTGAGGAATTCCAGCACCGTGCCGCCCTGGCCGGACAGCGCACGCTCGCGTGCCTGTTCCATCGCCGCCAATACGGCGATCAGGTCGTTGCCGTCCACCTGCAGGCAGAACAGGCCGCCAGCCAGACCCTTCTGGGCCAGGGTTTCGGCGCCGGTCTGGGCCGAACGCGGCACCGAGATGGCCCAGCCGTTGTTCACCACGCACAGGATCAGCGGCAGCTTGTAGGCGCCGGCAGAGTTCACCGCAGCGTAGAAGTCGGTCTTGGAGCTGCCGCCATCACCGCAGACGGTGACAGCAACCTGCGGCATGTTGCGCAGCTTGAACGACAGCGCCGAGCCGGCCGCATGCAGGCACTGGGTCGAGATCGGTACGCAGATCGGGAAGTCGCGGACCGCATCGCTGTCGCGGTCGTAGTCGCTGCCGCGCTCGTCGCCGCCCCAGTACATCAGGACGTCACGCGGGCGCACGCCGCGCATGAACATGGCGCCGTACTCGCGATAACTGGGGGCGAACACGTCGCCGGACTTCATGGCCGCGCCGATGCCGACGTGGGCCGCTTCATGGCCCAGGCAGGAGGCAAAGGTGCCGAGCTTGCCGGTGCGCTGCAGCGCCACGGCCTTGGTGTCGAACACTCGCGTGGCCAGCATCTGCTTGAACATCGGCAGCAGCGAGCGTGGGTCACGCAGCGAGGCGGGGAGATCGTCACGTACCAGGTTGCCTTCGGCATCCAGGTACTGCAGGTAATCGATTTGGAACTGGGCGGAAACCGTCATTGCAGCAACACCTTGGACAGATGGTTTCAAATGATAGGAATTACGCATGGTAAGGACTCAGTCCGAAAAAGCCGTCCTGCGCCGCAACAAGATTGACCGGGTAAAGGCCAGGTTTGTTCCGCGGAACTCGACTCGGGCGAGCAATTACAACGTATTCAGTCTGTGGCAGCACGAACGGCACATTGTCGCGCTGCTTGGGTTTGCGCGTGTTTCGATTCCGTTTGCGCGGGAAAGGTCTCTGCCGTTCCATGGTCGATGGATTGCCCGGGTAGTGGGGGGGGGGCGGGGGGGGGGGGGGGGGGGGGGGGGGGGGGGGGGGCGGGGGGGGGGGCGCGGGGGCGGGGCGGGGGGGGGGGGGGGGGGGGCGGGGGGGGCCGGGGCGG
>NZ_JBRREI010000097.1:0-7830 GCF_056760195.1 Stenotrophomonas sp. STEN020 | reverse complement strand
CGCGGCGGCAGCGGCACCGCCTTAGGCAAATATAAACCGGACCCGGCGGGGGGGGGCGCGGCCCTCAATATGCGCGGTTCCCCGGTACCCGCCTACACAGTGTCCGGCCCGCGCGGGGGGCGTTGGCCGGCAGATCCGACCTTCAAAGTACCGGGGTCATGGCTCGCCATGGCGCTACGGCCGCCCTCGAAATTGCTATGTCTCGTTCTTCGCAATCGATCTTCAACGTGGATGATGGTTCGCTGGCGCCCGGGCAACGCCCGGGATCGTCTGTGGGAGCGTAGGTCGTTGCGAAGGCCTCCCGACCGCCCCGTCGACGCGACGCCGCGAGCAAGTCGCTTGCCCTTGGCGGACACGGTTCGTGTTCAAGAAGACGCCCTTCGTACGGCTGCGTTCGTCGAGGTCTTCGTCAATCCGGTGAGGGGTCAGATTCTCATGTTCGCAGCCCAGCACCCTGGCCTGACGATCTCGGATTTGGCCTCCCTGACCGGGGTAAGTCTGTCGACTGCTTCGCTGTATGTGACCCAGCTTCGCGCAAGCCACTGGCTGACCGTGGATGTGCTTGGTCGCGAAAAGCGCGTTCGCGTTGCCCTGGAACATCGGCAAAAGTCCATCACGGTCCTACGGCAGATGGCGACTCGGTTCGCGTCTGAGGGTTAGCACCGGTGTCCCGAAGCGCGGTCGTTCAAATGAAGGAGCTACCTGAAGGCGACGCCACCTATGAGCTGCGCTGGCTAGGCGCGCTGCAATTGGCTGAATCCCGTCAACGACCCCTTGAGATCCATGCGCTGCTGGCGGCGGAGTCAGGTCAGAGGGTGAGACTTTGGCTGCCGCTGGACCGCATGCCCCTCCTGATGCTCGGTTCGCGGTGGCATCGCAAGACCGCTGTGGCCGCGGCCGACACGCCTCGGGATATCGAGCCTCTCTTGTCGATGGGCGCCACCTGGGTCTGCCCTGACTCGGCTGGCGACGTCGTGCCGGAGGACTGGCTTGGCGGGCGATTTCCCCACCCGTCCGGTGGCTGGCAGTTCTGGGCTGCGGACGGAGCGCAATACGTTCTCCCCGTCAGCGAGCTCATTCGCACGCACTACGTCTTCGACCCTCGATTACTGCCCAGCATTCTGGGTGGGGTGAGCGAGAGCATGGCCCTGACGGGTCGCTCGCGCCAAGCCTGGCATCCCGATCAGTGCCGGTGGATGGATGGGCCGGGCGGCACCGCCCAGTTCCGGATCTCGCGCTTCATGAGCAATGAAGGCGCCTTTCGGCTGGCCAGACTATGGTTCTCAGAGCCTGGACGGCGCGGGCTCTCCTTGCTGTTCCACGCCTTCCGCCGATTGCGCGTCACCGGTTCGTCGCCCGCACCTGGCTCCCAGCGTACCGGCCTACCCCGGGTGGAGATTCCGTACGCCGGGACCGCGAAGTGGAAGGTGATTACCCGCGAGTTACCGGGTGCCCCGGGAGGGCCACGGCGCTACCTCATCGTCGCGTTGACCCAGCACAGCGCCCAGCCGCCCTGGCGGGAGCTGGTAATTGACGATGGCATCGTGCGCCGCAAGCCGGCGGGCACCGAGGACCCGGGCGCGGCCGTCTCCCCGCCTTCGTCCGGCGTCCCCTTTCGGCTCGAGCCGATTCCCAAGCCGAACGTGACGGTCGCGACCTCAGCCACCGATGGCCGCTACAACCCGCTGCGCGCCAGAGATGTCCAAACCCTCGATCTGGAGGCCGATGCCTTCCGGTCCACCCGCAAGACAGCCAGCGAGGTCGGCCCGGGTGCCGCCGACCCGCGACGGCCCGGGTTCCGGCCGGTCGACAGTGGCGGGACCGATGTTCCCGGCAGCCACGCGGCCAACATTCCCGTGGTCCTTCCCGGAAATCAGATGTCTCCCATACCCGGGGACTACGCCGTGCCGTTCGGCCGCGATCTTCGCCCCGTCTTCGAAAAGGTCCTGACACGCCTGCAGGACACGGTCGATCCCAGCTGCGTGGGGCGCTTTCTCCCCTCCCGGGAGAAAGCCCATCGTTTTGAACTCAAGGCCACCACCGCCAAGACGCCCGTACGGCCCGCCACCACGCCGGATCGGCGTATCAAGCCAAGGCAGCTGCTCATCTTCGAGCTGAGGTGCCGGGACAAATGGCTGTACCTGATCGAGCCCACGCGGCGAAGCCGCAGCGAACGATTCCCCATCGGGATCGTCTATCGCAGCGATTGGGCGGGCTTCCTGACTGGGGACATCGTGGAAGTCGCGAGCGCCTTCGAATTCGCCACCCGGACCCGGCGTGGCTGGATCAATCATCTCTCCGAGTTCTACGCCGTGCTTCGCGCCATTGGCGTTGACCATCCCCCCACAGACCTCGGATGGGATGCCCGAGAGCCTGGCCTCGTGGACAGGCTCGCAGGGGCCATCGCCGGAGTGATCCTAGAGGACGGCTAAGCCTGAGGACGGGCAACGCCCGCTACCGGCCGGCAGCGGCGTTCTCGCGGGCGTCATCCATTCGCTTGCGGTGCCACTCGATTCCCCAGGGCACAAACAAAGTCATACGAAGCAGAAGCCACCAGAGCATGAACAGCCCATTGTTATGGACGGCGTCATCTGTCAGTAAGCCGTGGCTATACAGATTTCGAAGGTTGAAACCGGCCCTCTCGGTCAGCAGCGCTCGCAGTTGAAAAACGTTGTCCTTGCCCAGGGCCTCGGCGGCATGAGGGCTCTCCAAGAGCTGGTTCAGGGACATCTCTTCCTCGGTGCCGTCGTCTCGATTGACGAGCGTGTTGACCCGTTCGCGCTTGAAAATATTGCGCACAATGGCTTCAGATTGAGGAATCAGGTACGCCGCTACCTCGAGCCAGTCATAGTTGAACCCTGCCGTCAGGCCGAGCGCCACTGAATCCTCATGACCGTCCGGGACGCAGGGGGATTGGTGCATGTAGAGCAGGACGGCGTTGAGTGATGGTTCGAACTTCTCGCAGTAGACGTCGATCGCCTCAAAAATAGTCGGCGTGTAAATCGTCGAGTCGATCTCCCGGACCTGCTCGATCATTTTCTGGAGTATCTGATCCTCGTTGGTCCGGTCGAACGCCTCGCGTTTCGACACAGGGACCCCGTGTTCGTTGTAGCTGACCCGGGTGAAGAAATCGGCGATCGAATGATTGGCGTTGGCGTCCAGCACCGACTTCCGGACGTTGTCATACCTGGCACCCTGCCCGATGCCGTATGCCAGTTGCATCAGTCCGTCGTGATCGGTCGGACCCACTACGGTGGCCCGGACAAACTCGATCAGGTCCCGAATGTCTATGGGGAACTCCTGCATCTGCATTTCATCAAGAATCGTTCGGCGAACGTCTGCCAGCTCGTCCTGAAGCTCGCGGACCCGGTCTCGGTTTCCGCCGTACTGGCGCAGCTTGGCGATCCCTTCAGACATCCAGTCCGCCTTCAACATCGCCGATGCCGGTAAGCGGGATCGGGTGATCAATACCTCAGCCGCCCCCTGCTGGCATCGTCTGGCCGCGGCATCGTCCCGGACCCGCTCCCAGAATCTGGCGGCGATCTCAAAACAGGTCTGCGCATTGTCTGGCTGATAGCCCTGGCCCTGGTGGGCGTACCGGACCGCGTAGTCCTCGAAGAGGGGCGCAAGCTGGGCCCCCAGGGCCCGGTTTCGGGCACGTACCAGTTCGGAAAGAGGAAGGAATACGCCGGGCCAGCCTTGGTCAAGTGAGTGGCGAATGCCGGCCTCTATCAGGGTCCAATACCGTAACTGCAGATCGGCATTGCGCTTCTCGTACATGGCGGCAAGATCGACGCCTCGCTGTATCTCGTCACGTGACGAGACGGCACCGTCCGTGCACATCACCTGCTCGCAGTGCTCCAGATACGCCTTGGCCGCCAATTGGCCGAAATGCCACATCTTCAGGCCGAGGCTGCGTCCTGCGACCGACGCGACGTCTGCTACCCGGGCCCGGAGCCACGGGTCATCGAGGTTCTCAGAAAGGATCTGGAGGCAGGCGATGTCGTCCGCATCGAAGTCCTCGATCCGGATGGCGTCGGGATCGCCTGAGCGTCGCGACCGGTGAAAGACATTGTTAGGGGTTCCCGCACTCAGCCGTAGGGACGTTGTCGCTGCCAGCAAGGAAACGACCGACGCCTCGTTGGCGAGGCCTTGCGCCGCCAGGTCCTGAGAGCGTGTGGCCAAGATGGAGCAGTGCCGCCAGGCGCTGGACGCCCAGTCATCGAGCCCTTCCAGGTGACGCGCCAACTCAACGGCCCGTATGGCGTCAGGCGCCAATGCATTGCCCAGTATGCCCACGCGCTCACGTCCTGATCATCCGACGAGCCAGAGTAAGCGTGTTGTTCGCCTGGTGCCAAGCCGGCCGGGCCGGCCAGGCCAGGCGGCAAGCGGCAAGCGGCTAGCGGGACCGGCCGCAACAGGGGAGGATCGCGTAGCTGCCCAGTCAAGCCTGGGGACGGCCGCTGGGCGCAGTACTATCTAGCAGCCGCCAGGGTGGTCGGCACCCATGCCGCACTCGGTGCACTCTCTGAGAAAATGACGGATGCCGATCTCATTTGCCGTCGACGGGGACTACGTGGTCTGGACCCAGCAGTTCGCCAGTCCCACGGTTTATCTCGATACGTACGCGATTCGGGAGATATCCGAAAGCACTCAGCTGACCACCCGGTTTGCAGAGGCCATCAAGCGCAAGAACGGCACTTGGCTGCTGGCGCCGCTGTCGATGGGGGAGTTCGCCGTGTTCAAGGACCCCAGGCACTGCGCGCAGGCGGAAATTTTGCTCGCGCAGGTGGTCCCGCACATCTACCTCTTTGAGACCAAACCGCTGTCTGAGGAAGGCGATGGGGGTCTCAGCCAGCGCTCGCGGCCTCGACCAGATGCAAAGAATCTGGATTGGTTCTCTCAGAGATTCTGCCAAGTTGGCTCGCTCCAAGACGTCTTCCAAGGCATGTTCCAGCTAGTGCATGACCGCAGGGAGGAGATGCTCGAGTGCCTGAACGGGGCAGCCCTGCCCATCAAGGCGACTTTCGAACGCTACCGGCAGGCTGAGTCCTACCGGGCCAATGCGAAGGCCGCCCCGCTCGGTAATGGCCGATCCCGCCAGTTTGTGATCGCGGGTGAGCTTTCGCGAGACTTTGTCCTTGACATAAACGCCAATATCTCCCGGAACGACGCGTTGGACTTCATGCATGCCGTGGATGCCGTGGACTACTGCGACCTGGTGTTGTTGGACAAGGCGTGGGAGCGAAGGGTCAACGGGCTGCGCAAGCGGATAGCCGAGGAGGGCGTCGACATGCCCATTGCCCGATGCTTCTCCAAGAGCAATAACGGCATCGAAGCGTTCTTGGACGCGATTGAGCGCTGGCCCTAGGCGAGCGTATCCGCCTGACCTGACAGCGGATGGCGACGCGTTTTAACCCCGGGCTGGTGTCGGACGAGGGGGCGTGATCTAGCCTCTTCAAAATCGGTCGACACGAGGGGAGGAGGCCTCTCAGCCGGTTTGCCCATCCCCGTCTGATCGCTGATGATTGCCCCAGGGGGCGTCGCGGTCTGGGCGTGTCGGGGCATAGGTCGAGGGATGGCATGTCGAACTTGAAAGCGTCAGAAATGCGGGTGGTCGACCGCGTGCTGGAGATGGAATCGGGCTTCGTGCTCAACTTCTCTGATCGCACGATTGCAGAGTTCTTCCTGGATGAACTCAACATCGACTTCAACGACCCGAGCTTTGCGGTGAATGGTACGTCCAAGGCCAAGCGACTTCGTACCTTCCTGCAAGGTGTCGACAAGGCCACCGCCGCTCGAACGCTCCGAGAGCTACTCAAATGCCGCGCCAAGATCTACCGGGACTCGGGACGCACGGATGAACTGCCAAATGCCGACGGCATGCTGCTCGAGGTCATTGGGCGTCTGGAAGGTCGGGATGTGGGCCACGGCGTTGCCCCGCCGCCTGCGGCGTCGCCGATTCCAGTGGAGTCGCTCAAGTCCGAGCTGATCGCGCTGCACAACCTGGAGCCCCATCCGCGCGGATACGCTTTCGAGAAGTTCTTGATCGGACTGTTTCGAGCCTACGGCCTGCAGCCGAACAGCCCCTTCCGCCTTGTGGGGGAGCAGATCGACGGTAGCTTCAAGTTCGAGGGGGAGTTTTATCTGCTTGAGGCTAAGTGGCATAGCCCGAAGACCCCGGCGGCCGACCTTCGGAACTTCCACGGCAAGGTGACCGAGAAGGCGGCATGGGCGCGTGGGTTGTTCATCAGCAACAGCGGTTTCACCGAGGATGGACTGCAGTCGTTTGGACGGGCGAAGGCGATCGTGTGCATGGATGGGCTGGACCTTTGGACCATGCTCGACAAGCGCATACCGCTGCCAGAGGTCTTGGACCGCAAGTTGCGGCACGCAGCCGAGCGTGGGGAAGTTTTTTGCTCCGTGCGGGATCTGTTCCAGATCCAGTCCTGATCCGGGCCCCCGGCCCCGGGCCCGGGGCCGGGCTCTGCCCCTGCCCAAGCGGTATTGTCCCTGGCGCCTCCCTGGCGGGTCGCTGTCGTGTTCGCCCGCGGCGGGGTGCCTACACTGGCCCGCAAGCAAATCGTCAGGAGCGAGCGGCATGAACCCGACCAACAGTCCCACCTCTCCCCGGGTCCTGACCGTCCCGGAGGTCGGTGCCTTTACCAGGCTGGTCCGCGAGTCGCGGAAATGGTCCCAGGAGCAGCTGGCGGCGATCTCTGGCCTGAGTGTTCGCACCGTCCAGCGCGTTGAACGGGGCGAGTCAGCCAACTTTGATACCCGACGAGCCCTGGCTCGGGCTTTCGAGCTGCAGGACCTGGACGCCTTGAACAAGCCGTTCTCGATTCCGAGCGAGGCGGAACTCAAGGCGGCAAAGGAAGCTTTTGATCGGGACAACGTCACCTTGGCCCTCGCGCCGATCAGCACCGGGCGTCAGTTTGCGAAGCTCGTGGAGGGCTGCGAGATGGACGTCTCTGAGCCGGCGTTCGAGCTTCCGCGGGAGGCCGCCGAAGCGTTTGCTGCGCTGGTGGACTACTTCCGGGACTACCGGGATTGCTCGGAGCTGTACTCAGAGACTCAGAAGCTCGAAGTCCACGAGGATCTGGAGCGCCACATGGATGAGCTCCGGTCGCTTGGCATCTCATTGCGCTACGCCGAGCGAAAGTTGCGGATGAAGTTTGGACCGCCCGCGCCGGATGCCAAACCGATGGAGGTGACCGCCCTGTACGTCGTCGCGTTTCAGCTGGGCAAGGAGCCCGACCACATCGCCACGCCCAAAGCGACGCGGATTGGCTGGTAGCCTGCCAAGCCATTGCACCAGCGCGTAGAGGCTGTCTCAGTACCCGAGACGTGGAGGCCTTTATCCTTAGGCGGCCAGTGCGACATCCAGGCATCCAATCGCGGTCATCGACCTGTTGGGTGGCGCCGGCGGGCTACATGTTCAGCAGCAGGTGGTGTCGATCAGCAATATCCAGAAGACCGTGGCAAACTAGAATTGTGCTGTTGGATTTAATAAGAAATAGGAAGCACGGCGCGCATTCAAAGTGCCAGGATTTCGGTGAAAGGCCGAAAAAGAGAAAGGCCCAAGGTTGCAGCCTTGGGCCCTTCGAGACGTCCATCGTTCCCGTGGCGGGGACACCTAGCCGAAAAGGTTGATTCGGAAGGAGGGTGATGAACTTGCTTAGCCACCATCTCGCAATAGCCTGAGGCAGTGGCCGTCGCTGCCGGGGCGCCAACACGCCCCCGCCCCCCGAAAACAAAAAAAAAGAGCGCGAACCGCAACCCAAGTGGTCCGCCCACGCCAAAATTAGAAGCGCAAGCGGCCTGTTG
>NZ_JBRREI010000096.1:0-8049 GCF_056760195.1 Stenotrophomonas sp. STEN020 | reverse complement strand
CCCCCCCCCGCCCCGCGGGCCCGCGCTCTCCCCCCGCCCGCGCCCCCCCCCCCCCCGCCCCCCCCCCCCCCCCCCCCCCCCAACTACATGGGCAGGCCCCGAGCCGAGCATGGCTCGGCACTACAGGTCCTAGCGGGCCAGGCCTTCCAATAGCGGCTGGATGCTGGCGGTCTCGCCATTGACCAGAAGCGGGCCCTCGGGCAATTCCAGTGGCAACACGGCCAATGCCAGCGCACCCGCTACGCAGGCGACGGTGCCGATGTTGCTGTCGCTGTGCTGGACTGTGTCGCCAGAATTGGCGAATGAGACACATTCCAATAGCGCCAGCGAGCGCTTGGCCTTGCCCAGGAAGTGGGTGCGGGCGACGATTTCCTGGCCGGGATAGCAGCCTTTCTTGACGCTGTAGGCATTCAAGCGATCCAGTCCGAGCTGTTGCGGCGTCCATTGCTCGCGCTGTGCATCTTCAAGCCGGGGCAGGCCGAAACGAAGGTCGGATTGACGCCATGCCAATTCAGCGGAGTCGTCGATGGCAGTCGTCGCGCCACCGATCTGCAGCGTGCGTGGAACTGCTGCGCTACCCACATCCAGCTCGATGACGGCATCGGCCAGCTGCGCCAATTGCGCGCCATTGGCCGAAACGGGTGTTTCCAGTGCGGCATTCACTGCCAGCGTGCTGGCATGGCTGATGACGACCTTGCGGCGGAATACGAAGCGCCGCAGCTGCTCAGCCATGGCCGCGGCACCGCCGTCATGGCAGATCAGCAGCAGGGTCTGTGCATCCACCCGTAGCAGCTGAAAGATAGACAGCACGCGGCCTTTGGCGGTCAGCCAGGCGCTCCATTGCCAATGACCGTCGGCCAGCGAGGGCACGTCGTTGGCGAACTGGGCTTGGGCGAAAGCGACCGCATCAGCTCCCGCAAGGCTCACGATCTGAGCCTTGGAAAGTGTGCGGAAACCGGTGAAAGCAGGGGCGAGGTTGTCAGACACGTGACTGAGGACTAAAATTTGTGCGTTGCGAGACCACCAATGATAGGCCAAACAACCCCCACTCCCGAGCCCGAAGCTGAAGCCCCGTTGGCCCCCGAGAAGCAGCCGCTTCCCGAGGTGACACCGGTGCCTCAGGAAATAGGCGGCCGCGGCGGACTTGATCCGGTGCGGTATGGCGATTGGGAGAAAAACGGGCGCTGCATAGATTTCTGAGCAGCGTTGAGCCAACGCGGCATTGAGCCGCCCAGCCGAGATACGAGTCAGCGAATGGCGAACAGACCCCGCCCCCTCTCTCCGCACCTGCAGGTGTATCGCTGGCAGATCCAGATGGCCACCTCGATCCTGCATCGAGTAACCGGCATCATTCTGACTGTCGGTTCCCTGATCATTGCGGGCGGCTTGTTCGCCCTGATGATGGGGCCTGAGTCCTGGAACTGCTTCACCACCCACGCCAGCGCTTGGTACGGCAAGGTGATCCTGTTCGGTTGGACCTGGTGCTTTGCCTACCACCTGTGCAATGGCATCCGCCATATCGTGCAGGACTTCGCCATCGGCTACGCCAAGGCTACTTTCATCCGCAGCAGCTGGGTGTCGGTGATCGCCTCGCTGGTGCTGACCGCGCTGATCTGGGCTTACGTCTGCATGGGAGCTGCCGCATGAGCAAGTACCGCACCCCGTTGAAGAATGCGCGTGGTCTTGGCAGTGCCAAGTCCGGTACCGAGCACTTCGTCCACCAGCGCCTGACCGCAACCGCCCTGGTCGCACTGACCATCTGGTTCCTGTGTCTGGTGCTGAGTCTGATGGGCGCCGACTACGTTACCGCCGTGGAAACCATTGCCAAGCCGTGGAACGCGATCCTGCTGGGTGGCTTCCTGGTCTCCATGTTCTGGCACGCCCAGCTTGGCCTGCAGGTAGTCCTCGAGGACTACATCCACAACTCGCTGATGGCCCTGGCCTTGCAGACCACGGTCAAGTTCGTCGCCGTGCTCGGCGCCATCGTCAGCATCTTTGCGGTTGCCCGCATCGCGTTTGGGAACTGATACATGTCCGCTTACAACATCACTGAACACAAGGTCGACATGGTGGTCGTTGGCGCCGGTGGCGCTGGCCTGCGTGCGACCTTTGGTCTGGCCCAGAAGGGCCTGCAGACTGTCTGCATCACCAAGGTATTCCCGACCCGCTCACACACCGTGGCAGCGCAGGGCGGCATTTCCGCCGCGCTCGGCAACATGGGTGAGGACGACTGGCGTTACCACTTCTTCGACACCATCAAGGGTTCGGATTGGCTGGGCGACCAGGACGCCATCGAGTACATGTGCCGTGAGGCCATCCCGGCCATCATCGAGCTGGAGCACTACGGCGTTCCGTTCTCGCGCACCGAAGAAGGCAAGATCTACCAGCGTCCGTTCGGTGGCATGACCACCAAGTACGGTGAAGGCCCGTCCGCGCAGCGTACCTGCGCCGCTGCCGACCGTACCGGCCACGCCATCCTGCACACCCTGTACCAGCAGTCGCTGGCGCACGACGCGCAGTTCATGATCGAGTACTTCGCACTCGACCTGATCTTCGACGACGAAGGCGTCTGCCGCGGCGTGCTCGCCCTGGACATGGCCGAAGGCACCCTGCACCTGTTCCGTTCGCAGGGCGTGGTGCTGGCAACCGGCGGCTACGGCCGTGCCTATTTCAGCGCCACCTCGGCGCACACCTGTACTGGTGACGGCGGTGGCCTGGTGGCCCGTGCCGGCCTGCCGCTGCAGGACATGGAGTTCGTGCAGTTCCACCCGACCGGCATCTATGGCGCCGGCTGCCTGATCACCGAAGGTGTGCGAGGCGAGGGCGGCATCCTGCGCAACAGCAATGGCGAGCGCTTCATGGAGCGCTACGCACCGCATTACAAGGATCTGGCATCGCGTGACGTGGTGTCGCGTTCGATGACCATCGAGATCCGCGAAGGTCGCGGCGTCGGCGAGCACAAGGATCACATCCTGCTCGACCTGACCCACCTCGGCCCGGGCGTGATCGACGACAAGCTGCCGGGTATCGCCGAAAGCGCACGTATTTTCGCGGGCGTGGACGTGCACAAGCAGCCGATCCCGGTCATTCCGACCGTGCACTACAACATGGGCGGCATCCCGACCAACTACCACGGCGAAGTGGTGCGCAAGGTCGGCGACAACCCCGATGCAGTGGTGCCGGGCCTGTACGCCATCGGCGAAGCGGCCTGCGTGTCCGTGCACGGTGCCAATCGTCTGGGCTCCAACTCGCTGCTCGACCTGGTGGTGTTCGGCCGCGCCGTGGCCAACCGCTGCGCCGAGACGATCAAGCCGGGTGCGCCGCACAAGACCCTGCCGTCCGATGCCTGCGACAAGGCCCTGGGCCTGCTCGACAAGCTGCGTCACGCCAATGGCGATACGCCGACCTCGGTCATCCGCGACAACATGCAGCGCACCATGCAGAACGATGCAGCGGTGTTCCGCACCAGCAAGACGCTGGAAGAAGGCTGCCAGAAGATGGCGCAGGTGTTCGATTCGTTCCAGGACGTCAAGGTTTCCGACCGTTCGCTGGTCTGGAACTCGGACCTGATCGAGACCTACGAGTTGAACAACCTGCTGCTCAATGCAGTGGCGACGATCAACTCGGCCGAGCAGCGCAAGGAAAGCCGTGGCGCCCACGCGCACGAGGACTTCCCGGACCGCGACGACGTCAACTGGCAGAAGCACACGCTGGTCACCGTCGACGACAAGGGCAAGTGCAGCTTCGATTACCGCCCGGTGCACATGTACACGCTCAGCGATGACGTGTCCGTGGTGCCGCCGAAGCCGCGCGTCTACTGATCCGGGGAACTTACGAACATGGCTGAATTTGCACTTCCGAAGAACTCCCGGTTGACCAAGGGCAAGCACTTCCCCGCCAAGGGCGGCGCGAAGAACACGCGTACCTTCAAGATCTACCGCTGGAGCCCCGACGACGACCAGAATCCGCGTACCGACACCTACGAAATCGATCTCGATGCGTGCGGCCCGATGGTTCTGGACGCCCTGATCAAGATCAAGAACGAGATTGATCCGACCCTGACCTTCCGTCGCTCCTGCCGCGAGGGTATCTGCGGTTCGTGCGCGATGAACATCGACGGCACCAACACCCTGGCCTGCACCCGCGCCATCGCCGATTGCGGCAAGGCCGAGGTGCCGATCTACCCGCTGCCGCACATGGATGTGGTCAAGGATCTGGTTCCGGACCTGACCCACTTCTACGCGCAGTACGCCTCGATCAAACCGTGGATCCGTACCCAGACCCCGGCACCGGCAGACCGCGAACGCCTGCAGTCGCCGGAAGACCGCAAGAAGCTGGACGGCCTGTACGAGTGCATCCTGTGCGCGTGCTGCTCGACCAGCTGCCCAAGCTACTGGTGGAACGGCGAGCGTTACCTGGGCCCGGCGATCCTGCTGCAGGCCTACCGCTGGATCATCGACTCGCGCGATGAAGACACCGGTGCACGCCTGGACGATCTGGAAGATCCGTTCAAGCTGTACCGCTGCCACACCATCATGAACTGCGCACGAACCTGCCCGAAGGGCTTGAACCCGGCACTGGCAATTGCCGAGATCAAGAAGCTGATGATGGCGCGCCGCGCTTGATGTGTTATGCCTTCTCCCTTCGGGAGAAGGTGCCCCGCAGGGGCGGATGAGGGTACGGGCGAAGCCTGCTGCCCTCGATTTCGCGGGAGCTTCGCTCCAACCCTCACCCCAACCCCTCTCCCGGCGGGAGAGGGGCTTTGGTATCCGAGGTATTCGAAGCTATGCAGACCGAAGATGAAATCCTGTTGAAGAAGCTGCGCTGGCGCTGCCGGCGTGGCATGCGCGAGCTGGACCAGCTGTTCGGCCGCTATCTGGACCGCCGCTGGCTGGAAGCACCTGCCGCCGAGCGCGAGGTTTTCCTGCAGTTGCTGGACACCGAAGACGATAAGTTGTGGCGCTGGTCCATGGGCTACGAGGTCTGTCCGGATGCGTCGCAGGCGCAACTCATCGCCTACATCCGCGCCCTTCCGGTGTGAGTGGCGCCCATCGCGCTGGTTGACCTGCGCGATGCTGGGCCTGGCGGTACTTGCCGCCGTTTCGATAGTGAACTGCCGATTGGAGCCGGGCTATGCCTGGCCCTTGGGCGTGTGCGTGCTCGGCTGGGGCCTGCTACAGACGCGCGCCGAGGCGCGTAAGCCGTGCCGGGCCATACTCATATCCTCGCCACCAAGCCCGCCCTGCATCGACGCGGAACCCGTGGAGCGGATCGAACTACTCGAGCGCGGGCCGCTGTTGATACTGTGTTGGCGGCTGGGCAGGCGCCGCCAACAGCTGCTGTTCTGGCCCGATACGCTGCCACGCGCGCAGCGACGTGAACTGCGACTGGCCGTAAAGGCGCATGGCGTTTCCCGCCAGCCGCCGGGAGTGGCACCATAGCGACCAGTTCACGGGCAGACACGCATGTTCAAACCCTTACCTGTCGCAATCGGATTGCGCTATCTGCGCGCCAAGCGCCGCAATGGCTTCATTTCCTTCATCTCCATGGCTTCCATCCTCGGCATCGCGCTCGGGGTGATGGTGCTGATAACCACCCTGGCGGTGATGAGCGGCTTCCAGAAGGAGATCCGCGATCGTCTGCTACAGATGTCGGCCCATGCCACGGTCAGCGCCGACGGCGAGCCGATGGCCAATTGGCAGCATGCCATCGATGTGGCGACCAAGGACCCGCGTGTAGCCGGTGCCGCGCCGTATATCGAGATCCAGGGCATGTTGAGCGGCCTGCGGGTGCAGGGCGCGATCATCCAGGGCGTTGATCCTGCGCAGGAGTCCAAGGTCTCGGTGCTTGCCGAGAAAATGACCAAGGGCAAACTGGACAGCCTGCAGCCCGGCGAATTCAACATGGTGGTCGGCAAGGAACTGGCGATCTGGTTGGGTGTGGACGTGGGCGACAGCGTCGTGGCGACGCTGGCCGAAGTGCAGGGCACGCCGATGGGCGCCATGCCGCGGGTCAAGCGCTTCAAGGTCAGTGGCATCTTCGAGGCCGGCTCCAATGAAGTGGACCGCGGCGTCGCCTTCACCAACATGCAGGACATGGAGCGCGTGCTGCGCATGGACGGCGTTACCGGCGTGCGCCTGAAAATGCACGACATGGACCAGGCCTATACCGTGGCCCGCGATCTGGCGGTCAACCTCAATGGCTATTACCGGGTGAGTGACTGGACGCGGGAGAACGCCAACCTCTACCACTCGCTGCGCATGGAAAAGACGGTGATGGGCATCCTGCTGTCGCTGATCGTGGCGATGGGCGCGTTCAACCTGGTGTCCTCGCAGGTGATGCTGGTCACCGACAAACAGGCTGATATCGCCATCCTGCGTACGCTTGGCCTGACGCCTGGCGGAGTGATGCAGGTGTTCATGGTGCAGGGCACCTTGATCGGTGTGTTTGGCACCATTGTCGGCGTGATCAGTGGCATCACCTTGACCCTCAATCTGGAGCGCATCCTCGGCCTGATCGAGACCATCTTCAACATCAAATTGCTGCCGGAGGATGTGTACTACATCACCGGTCTGCCGACCGACATGCAGACCGCCGACATCGTGGTGATCACCGTGGTGGCGCTGCTGATGAGCTTTGCCGCAACCATCTATCCGGCGTGGCGCGCAGCCCGCACCCAGCCGGCCGAGGCGCTGCGCTATGAATGAGAACGCATTGATGGAATCGGTAATCCGTGCCGAAGGCCTGGGCAAGACCTATGCCGAAGGCAAGATGCACACGCCGGTGTTCGACGGCCTGGACTTGAATGTTGCCGCGGGCGAAACCGTGGCCATCGTCGGTGCCTCGGGCGCGGGCAAGAGCACCTTGTTGCACCTGCTAGGCGGCTTGGACATCCCGACCGCCGGTGAGGTCTATGTCGCCGGGCAGCGCATGTCGGCACTGTCCGACGCCGCGCGTGGAAAGCTGCGCAACAGCTCGCTTGGCTTCGTCTACCAGTTCCATCACCTGCTGCCGGAATTCACCGCGCTGGAGAATGTGATGATCCCGGTGATGTTGGGTGGCAGCGATCCTGCTGGCGCCAGTGCCCGCGCCAAGGCCTTGCTGGAATCGGTTGGGCTTGGCCACCGCCTGGATCACAAGCCGGGCGAGCTGTCCGGCGGCGAACGCCAGCGCACCGCGGTTGCGCGCGCCCTGGTCAATCAGCCGGGCTGCGTGCTCGGCGATGAGCCCACCGGCAATCTGGACGACAAGACCGCCGGCACCGTGTTCGATCTGATGCTGGAGTTGAATCGCGTGCATCGCACCAGTTTGGTTCTGGTCACCCATGACCGCAGTTTGGCGCGCAAATTGGATCGCGTGCTGGAGTTGCGCCAGGGCCGGCTGCATGAGCTGGCCAGTAGCGGCGTTTGATCCGCGAAAAGCAGGTGATGATCCCGTAGCTGCCACGGGACTATCATGCTCGGGTAAGTGCTCGCGGCTTCATGGAGTCAGGTTGTTTCCTTCAATGAGGATTGCTGCCATGAAAAAAATGCTTGTTGCGATGATGCTGGCCGCCGTTCTTGGCGGCTGTGCGACGACCGGGAAATTGACCAGCGCCGAGCGTCTGGATCTGTACCGTGCGCACGCCGGTGAGCCAGTGAAGAGCTTCAGATACTTTGGTTCGCTCAATGGCTGGACCGAGCTGGGCGACAGCGCTTTGGCGGTGTGGACCAAGCCCAACGAAGCCTGGCTGTTGAATCTCAGTGGGCCGTGCATGGATCTGTCATTCGCCCCTGCGATCAGCATCACCAATATGATGGGCCAGGTATCGGCGCGCTTTGACCGCGTGATCGTGCATGGCGGAGGGCCGATGGCACATGTGCCGTGCCGGATTGACAGCATCCAGCCGCTGGACGTGAAGACCCTGCGCGCATCCGAAAAACAGCTACGCGAAGCAAAGATTTCCGAGCGCGCTGCAGAGCAAGGTACCGAGACGGATTGAAGCACCACCTGTAGTGCCGAGCCATGCTCGGCAAGGGCTTTCCCGGTAGTGCCCCTGCCGAGCATGGC
>NZ_JBRREI010000095.1:0-9167 GCF_056760195.1 Stenotrophomonas sp. STEN020 | reverse complement strand
CCGGCCGGGCGGGCCCGGGGCGGGCTCCACGGCCCCGGCCTCCCGCCCGCTCCCCCCCCCCCCCCGCCCCCCCCCCCCCCCCCCCCCCCCACTACAGGTGAGGCGACAACCAGCCGGTCAACACCGCCGCGTCGAACGGCCATTCCAGTTCCCTGCCTGCCGCATCACGCAATACCGGCACGCGCGCGCCGTAGGCAGCCTCCAGCGCCTCATCGTCATCGATGAACACACTCTCGAATTCCGGCGCCCGCGCCTGCGCCAGCACCGCCAGCGCCAAGTCGCACAAATGGCAATCATCACGTTGGTAAAGGATCAATCCCACTCGGCACCTGCGCAAGGAATGCTGCGCTGCAGACATGGCCTGCAGCAATGAACCCGTAGAATAGCGGCCATCTCAACGCAGTACGCAGAATCAGCATGTCCGTCAGTACGTTCGACCTGTTCAAGATCGGCATCGGCCCGAGTTCGTCACACACCGTCGGCCCGATGCGCGCGGCCGAGCGCTTCGTCCACCGCTGGCTGCTGGACCCGGGCCAACTGCCGAACGTTGTGCGCATCCGCGCCGAGGTGTTCGGCTCGCTGGCCCTGACCGGGCGCGGCCATGGCACCGACAAAGCGGTCCTGTTGGGCCTGGAAGGCCATCGCCCCAACGAAATCGACCCGGACATCATCCCGGCCACGCTGGAACGCATCCGCAGCAGCAAGCGCATCAAGCTGATGGGCCAGCGCGAGATCGCCTTCGACGAGAAGCGCGACCTGGCCATGAACAAGCGCCAGAAGCTGCCGTACCACACCAACGGCATGCGCTTCACCGCCTACGATGCCGACGACCAGATCATCGCCACCCGCGATTACTACTCGGTCGGCGGCGGCTTCGTGGTCAATGAAGATGACGCGGCCGACGACCGCATCGTGCCCGACCAGACGCCGATCCCCTACCCGTTCAAGAGCGGCGACGAGCTGCTGGCACAGGCTGCACGCAGCGGCCTGAGCATCGCCCAGATGATGTACGAGAACGAGAAGTGCTGGCGCAGCGAGGAAGAGATCCGCGCCAGTCTGCGCGAGATCTGGGACGCGATGCAGTCCTGCGTGACCCGCGGCATCCGCTCCGAAGGCACCCTGCCCGGCGGGCTCAATGTCAGCCGCCGCGCACCCACCCTGTACCGTGAGCTGTCATCGCGCCCCGAAGCGGCAATGCGCGATCCGTTGACCACGCTGGACTGGGTCAATCTGTACGCACTCGCCGTCAACGAGGAGAACGCCGCCGGCGGCCGCGTGGTCACCGCGCCCACCAACGGCGCGGCCGGCATCATTCCCTCGGTGCTGCATTACTACGACCGTTTCTGCCCGGGCAGCAACGAACAGGGCGTTTTCAACTTCCTGTTGACCGCAGCCGCCATCGGCATCCTGTACAAGGAAAACGCCTCGATCAGCGGCGCCGAAGTCGGCTGCCAGGGCGAAGTGGGCGTGGCCTGTTCGATGGCGGCCGGTGGCTTGATGGCGGCACTGGGCGGCAACCCCGGCCAAATCGAGAACGCCGCCGAGATCGGCATGGAACACAACCTCGGCCTGACCTGCGACCCGATCGGCGGGCTGGTGCAGATCCCCTGCATCGAGCGCAATGCAATGGGCTCGGTGAAGGCGATCAACGCCAGCCGCATGGCCATGCGCGGCGATGGCAAGCACAAGGTCTCGCTGGACAAGGTGATCAAGACCATGCGCGACACTGGCCGCGACATGCAGGACAAGTACAAGGAAACCAGCCGTGGCGGCCTTGCCGTCAACGTCATCGAGTGCTGATCCGCGCGTAAACCGGCGCTGGCCCCGTTGGGGCTGGCGCCTGCTGGCTTTGCTGTTGCTTTGGCTGGGCGCCAGCTGGCTGTGGAGCAGTTATTGGACCGCCGCGCCCGGCCAAGGCGCCGTCGCCACCGATGGCAGTTTCGACATCCCCATCAGCATCCGCCTGCAGGAACACTGGGCGTTGAACCTGGATTTTCACCCAGGCAGCTTGAGCGACGAGGAGTTCGCGCACCGCACCGCTCCATGGAAACAAGGAACGCCAGACGCCGACGCAATCACGCTGCAGTGGCGATTACTGGCGAACGACGGGCAACAGCTTGCCGCCGGCACCGCCCCGTTCCATCGCGTGGACAGCTGGTCGAACTCCACCGTCAGCTGCACCCAGCCTCTGCCGTCAATTCCACCCGGACACTACCGACTGGCAGGCCAGCTGAGCACAGCACCGCCTGCAGCCGCCGGCATGGATATGGCTGTTGCAATCAGAGCCGCCAATGGCAAGGCATGGAACAGCTGGCAGATTGATCTGGCCTGGTGGGCCGGGCTGCTCAACATGCTGCTGGCCCTGCCCTTGGCCATCCTCCTGTTGCTGGCGCTGCTGGCCCACACGCTGTGGTGCCGGCGCAGCCGTCCGCGCTAGCCGCAAGCAAGCACAGCCAAGTTCGAAACGAGCGCTCCCGATCCGCAGCACATGCGTATTGCAATGCCTCTGCTCGTTACACCAGAATCGCCCATCAAAACGCAGCTTCAGGGGGAGCGGATGCACGGCGAAAAGGAATCTGGCGAGCAAGCACCGATACGACGCCCGCGCTCGGCCGCACGCACCGCAGCGCCCGGCAACGGCATGGCGACCCTGATCAAGCTGGTACTTGCCGCGATGGTCCTGCTGTTGCTGGCCTACTACTTTGGCAATCGAAAGCCGGCGCCAGCAGTTGCTGACACCGCCGCAACTGCATCAGATGTCGCAGCGCCCGCAGCTGCAGCACCCGGCTCGGGCGCAGAAGCCATGGTCATCCAGGGCGAGAAGTCCACGACCATGGCGAACATCGACGAGGCGCAGATGTCGGTACAGGAAGGCGGCAGTGTATTGCGCATCGAAGGCAGCGTCGGCAGGAACTTCGCCACTGACATGAAGGCACAACTGGATGCCCATCCAAGCGTGCGTCGCATCGATATCACCAGCGGCGGTGGCTACGCCAATCCAGGCCTGGAAGCAGCACGTCTGATCAACCGCAACAACCTCACCGTGCGAGTTCGCTCGCACTGCGCCAGCATGTGCGTGGCACTTTGGGCTGCCGCCAACCAACGGCAGATGGAAGCCGATGCAGTGATCGGCCTGCACCAATGGAATCCGCAGTGTGATGCGCGCCCTGACGAAGCGGAGCGCAAGGAGTGCCACTACCAGGTCCAGTTCGCTACCGAGCACAACTCCAGCTACAACGCGTGGCTGCGTGCGGCCGGCTTCAACCAGCGCTTGTTGAACCTGCAGTCGCAGACCGCCTCCGAAGACATGGCGGTACTGCTCGCCCCGCAGCTCTGGGAAAACGGGGTGGACTTCACCGCAGTGGACAGCAATGGTGCGCGCATGAGCCGTGAAGCAGTCCTGCAGCACCTCGCCGCCAGAGCCAAGCGCAGCTGAGCACTCAGGCGGCGCGCCGGCCCAGCTTCAGCATGCCTTCCAGAGCCAACAGCGCCACCGCCAGCCAGATCGCCACATAGGTCGGCCACTGCCCGTGGCCGACGCTCTCACCCAGCAGCAAAGCCGCCAGCATCAGCAGCACCGGCTCCACATAGGTAAGCAGGCCGAACAGGCTGAATGACAGCATCTTCGAGGCCAGCATGTAGCACATCAGCGCCACCGCGCTGATCGCCCCGAGCAACGGAATCAACACGTACAAAGCTGGCTTCTGCGCCAACGCTGCCAGCAGCTGATGCCCATCACCAATCGCCGCCCACCAAGCCACCGGCAGCAACAGCACCAGTTCCACCCAGAACCCACCGAGGTGACCGATACGCAAGTGCCGGCGCAGCAGGAAGTAAGCCGGGTAGCCCAAGGCCACCAGCAGCATTTCCCACGACAGACCGTGGTTGCGCAGCAAGGCCCAGCCCACGCCGAGCGCGGCACTGGCCACGGCCAACTTCTGCAGGGCCGACAGGCGCTCGCCGTAGACCACTCGCCCCAGCAGCACCATCACCAAAGGCAGCAGGAAGTAGCCCATCGATACCTGCAACGCGCGGCCATGCAGTGGCGCCCACAGGAACAGCCATAACTGCACCCCGACCATGCCCGCGCACAGCGGCAACGCCCACCACAACCGGCGCTCAACCCGCACGCGTCGCAGGGTATCGGCAATGAGGGTTTTCTCACCGCTCACATGCAGCATCAGCGCAATCAACGGCACCGCGAACAACACCCGCCAGCCAAAGATCTCGGCGCCCTGCAACGGCGCCAGCTGCGGGCTGGCGTAGTACATCAAACCGAACAGCAGGGAGGCTGCCAGCGAAACCAGAACACCTTTGGACACAGCACACCTGTCAGAGGAAGAAAGCAGCGGCGTGCGACCTGCGCGGCATGGCAACGCAGGCTTCATGACGCCAGCACCCGGCATCATAAAGCCTGAGAAATGCACAGTTACTGCCGAGGGGTGGGTTTCACCGCCCACTCGACATCTTCGCGAGTGCAGTCGATGCCAGACCTCGCAGCTCCCTGCCTGGGTCGGCAATCAGTCCGCGATGCAGCACAACATTGGTGCTGCATCGGCGACACTCAGCGATTGACGATGGTCAACACGTCGTCCAGCAATGCTGCGGCGGTCACTTCGGCGCCCGCGCCCGGCCCCTGGATCAGCAGCGGCTGGGCAGTGTAGCGGTCACTGTGGATCGCCACCCGGTTGTCGGTGCCACTGCCACCGGCCAGGGCGTGGCCTTGCGGCAGCGCGCGCAGACCAACGCTTGCACCCTGCGCATCCAGACGGCCAACGAAGCACAGCTTCAAGCCTTGCGCCCGTGCCTGCTGCAGATGTTCTGCCAGCGGCGCGTCCAGCAGCGAAAGTGCTCCATCCACCTCCTCGGCGGAAAGTTCAGCCAACGCCGCCGGCACCAGTGAATCAACCTTGATCTGATCAGCTTCCAGCGGCACACCGGCAGCACGCGCAAGTATCAGCAACTTGCGCCGCACATCTTCACCGGACAGGTCAATGCGCGGGTCCGGCTCGGTGTAGCCGGCAGCCGCAGCTTCGCGCACGCAGGCCGAGAATGGCTGGCTACCGTCATAACGATCGAACAGCCAGGCCAGCGACCCGGACAGCACACCTTCGATGGCATGCACATGGTCACCACCGGCAACCAGGGCGCGGATGCTGCGCAACAGCGGCAGGCCCGCGCCGACCGTTGCCGCGTCACCATAGCGGGCGTCGCCGCTCGCAATCACCGCGCCAATCTGCTGCGCGCGCGCCAAGGCAGTGCCATTGCCCAACTTGTTCGCGGTCACCACATGGATACCCTGCGCCAACCACCGTGCATGGTCAGCTGCGACGGCTTCACTGGCGGTGGCATCCACCACGATGTCACCAACCCGCAGGCGCCCTACTTCCTCGCGATGCACCGGCTCATCACCCTGCCGCTGCGCGTCACGCGCACGCGACAGCGCCGCTTCCGGCGCATCCTCGCAGGCGAGCGCGACGCGCGAGTTGGCCACCACATGCAGTGAAGGCAGGCTCAGCTGCCGCTGTTGCAATGCTTGGTAGCGGGCAACAAAGGCCGAGCCAACCGTACCGGTTCCCAACAACACCAGCCGCGCCTGCGGCTGTTCCAGCGGACGCAGCACCGCGCTCATGCATCCACCGTTTTTTTACAGTTGCCAGCTGCCAGCTGCGCTTCGGCAATCACCTTGGCAGCACGCTCAAGACCGGCCTGCAGGTCAGCCACCAGGTCCTCGCTGGACTCGATGCCCACCGACAGGCGCAGCAGGCACTCACTGATGCCTGCCGATGCACGTGCATCGGCGCTCATTGCAGCGTGGGTCATGGTCGCCGGATGCGCGACCAGACTTTCCACGCCGCCCAGCGACTCGGCCAGGGTGAAGTAATGCAGGCCATCCAGGAACGCGCGCACCGCTGCATACGGATCTTCACCCTCGCAGGCAGCCAATTCGAATGACAGCATCGCGCCGAAACCCTTCTGCTGGCGAGCTGCCACCGCATGGCCCGGATGCGATTCCAGGCCCGGGTAGTACACATTGGACACTGCATCGCTGGCGGCCAGCAGTTCAACCACGGCGCTGGTGTTTTCCTGATGCACGCGCAGGCGCGCATCGAGCGTGCGCAGGCCGCGCAGGGTCAGGAAGGCGTCAAACGGCGAACCGGTCAGACCCAAAGCATTGGCCCACCACACCAGCTGCTGATGCACTTCGGCATCACGCGCGATCACCGCACCGCCGACCACATCACTGTGGCCGTTGACGTACTTGGTGGTGGAATGCAGCACCACGTCGGCGCCGAAGGCGATCGGCGTCTGCAGCGCCGGCGACAGGAAGGTATTGTCCACGACTACCTTGGCACCGGCCTTGTGCGCGGCCTCGATGACGAAGCGCAGATCGGTGATGCGCAACAGCGGATTGGACGGGGTTTCGATCAGTAGCAGCTTGGGCGACTGCGCCAGCGCATCGGCCAGCGAGCGCGGATCGGTCAGGTCGGCGGTGATCAGCTCGAAGTGGCCCTTCTTGGCCAGCGCGTTGAACAAGCGCCAGCTGCCGCCGTAGGCATCATGCGGTACCACCAGGTGATCACCCGGCTCCAGCAGCGCATTCAACACCAGGTTGATCGCGCCCATGCCGGTCGCGGTGATCACCCCGCCGGCGCCACCTTCCAGCTCGGCCAATGCTTCGCCAAGCAGGTCGCGGGTCGGGTTGCCACTGCGCGTGTAGTCGTACTGGCGCTTGTTGCCGAAGCCGTCAAAGCTGAAGTTGGACGACAGCACGATCGGCGGCGTCACCGCACCGTAGGCGGTATCGCGGTCGATGCCCGCGCGCACAGCGGCGGTGGCCCGGCTGCAGGAGATTTCGGAAGTGTGGGACAGGCTCATGCGGTTTCTCCAGGCAGGCGTAGGGCAGTGGCGAGGATCGCGTCAATGCGATCGGTTTCTTTGAGGAAGGCGTCGTGACCGTAGGGCGAGCGCAGCACGCGCAAGCTGCCGCGCTGGCCCAGGCCTTCGACCAGCGCGACCAGGTCCGACAGCGGCACCAGCCGGTCACCTTCAACCGCGACCACCAGGGTCGGCACGCTGACCGCAGCCGGATCAACCCGGTGCAGATCGATGGATTCGGACAGGCGCAGGTAGGCGTTGACGCGGGTGCGGGCCACGTATTGCGCACCGGCCGCGTCGAGGTAGTCCTCGGCGGCGACGCGCACACGGCCATTGACCACTTCCGGCGCAGCGTCGAAGCGCTCGCCAAATTCTTCCGGGGTGCGGTAGCTGAGCATGGCGAACTGACGTGCCAGCGCCAGACCGTGGCTCTCCGCACATTGCAGCTGCCCCAGCGCGACGGCACGGCGCTGCAATGCGCGCCACGCCGAGGCATACGGATGCGGACGATGCGCGCCGCTGACGGCGATCAGTTTGTGCAGCCGGCGCGGATGGCGGATGGCCAACTGCAGGCCGACCAAGGCGCCATAGGAATAGCCGACGAAGCCATGCAGCTGTTCGATATGCAGCGCGTCCAGCAAGGCGGCGATGGCATCGGCTTGATCGGCGGTATCGATAGGCGCATCCAGCTCGCCATCAGCACCGACGAAGTCAAAACCAAGCAAGCGTCGACACGCCGGATCCAGTGCGCGGCCAGCGCCGACCAGACCTTCGGCCCAGCCCTTTTCTGCATAGCCCGCATTTGCGCCGAGATGACGGTGCGCGGAAATACCACCGGCCACCAGTACCACCGGTGCGTCAGCAGCACCTACCAGCTCATAACGCAGGTGCAGCGCACGCTGACCTGCGTGACGCATGCGCAGTTGCACCTCGATCTCGCCACGCACAGCGGCAACGCTGCTGTCGGTACGGTCGATGAGAACAATGGGGGCAAGCTGGACTGCGGTAGCGGTGGCGAAACTCATGGCGGTATCCGATAAGGAGCGGCCATCGAGCTTTCGCGGAGCTCGTGTTCGCCGTACACGCGGTACGGATCGAACCATCTTTTCGGCGGACACGGAGGTCACCGCAGGATTTGGCACCAAACGCAGCCGCTTGCGCGTCCGCTGGTTGCCCCGGCTTCAAAGGGCCTGTCCCTCTGCCGGTCTCGATGGTGGCGCTACATTGCCAGCCCCCTTCCCGACTGTCAATCGCTTTATTCGCATAAAGAGATGAATAAGTTTCCAGGGCAACCAAACGGGCACAATCAGGCCCTGCCCCAAGGACACCGCACTGTGCCCCGCACCATTCCTGTACTGCTGTCGCTGGCACTGCTGTGCGCCAGCGACGCCGAAGCAAGTCCAAGCAGTCGCTGGCGCGAAGCCTGGAGACTCCCCACTGCATCGGCACCTGCCGTAGCGGCGTCCAGCTCGGACGCCTTCGCCAGCCTGCAGTTGCAGGCACGTGCAGGCGGACGCAGCGCCGTGGTCAGTAACCTGACCGCTGGACCGGTACAGGTCCGCCTACAGGGCGATAGCCGGGCACCGGCCGCCACCGTGCTGGCTGCAGGAGAGAAGCGCAGCCTGTTGTGGCTGGCAGATGATGGCAATCCACTGCGCTTGGCCCTGGACGCGTTTCCCGGCGACCCGGCAGCGCAGCCGCAGGATCATCTCTATCTGATGCCGCTGCAAATTGACACCGTTCGGGTCAGCCAGGCCTTCGCCGGCCACTACAGCCATAGCGATGCGCAGAACCTGTACGCGGTGGATTTCCCCGTGCCCGAAGGCACCCCCGTGCTGGCAGCGCGTCCCGGCCGGGTGATGCAGGTGGTCGACAGCCACGAACAAGGAAGCCTGCTGCGCATCCTGCACAGCGACGGCAGCATGGCGCTGTACGCGCATCTACAAGCCAGCAGCGCCAACGTCCGCCCTGGGCAGAGCGTGGTAGCCGGGCAGGCAATCGCCCTGTCCGGCAATACCGGCCACAGCAGCGGACCGCACCTGCATTTCGTGGTGCAGGCCAATACCGGGCTGGCGCTGCGCTCGATTCCGTTCCGAATGGGCAGCGCGCGCGGCGAACTGCAATTCCCCAGTCAGGGCCCCTGAACAGGCCGCTCCACCTGTAGTGGGGGGGGGGGGGGGGGGGGGGGGGGGGGGGGGGGGGGGGGGGGGGGGGCCGGGGGGGGGGGGGGGGGCGGGGGGGGGGGGGTGGGGGCGCGGGGCGGAGGGGGGGCCGGGCCGGCCGGGGCG
>NZ_JBRREI010000094.1:0-9271 GCF_056760195.1 Stenotrophomonas sp. STEN020 | reverse complement strand
CCCTCCCCGGCCATGCCGATCGAACCCACGCAACTCGTAAGGCTGTACCGGCGATCCACCTGTTTCTGGTTGCGCAATTTCGCTGGCGGCGTAGTGTTGCGTGCCTTCGCGGCTTACGCCGCTCCTACAAAAGATCCAAAGGCATCTAAGAGCCAAACAAAAACGCCGCCCCTTGGGGCGGCGTTTTCAGTTTGTTACCACCAACCGCGGTAACCCCAGCCCCAGCCGGGACCCCAACCCGGGCCCCACGGGCCGTACGGGTAGGCGGGTACTACTTCCACTTCGCGCTGTACCGGCCACAGATAGACCACGTCGGCGGCAAGCTTGGGCAGCGGGTAGTCGTATTCGCCGATCTTGGTGCTCTGGTAGCCATCGATGCGGCCGATGAAGGTCACGTCACGGCCCGGCTCGAACACCGCCGGATCATAGAAGCCGCTGCGGCAGGCCAGGAAGCGACCATCACTGGCATCGCTCGACGTTGTGCTCGGGCGGCCGCTGGCATTGAGCGGGCGGGCGAGCATCTGGAAGCAGGTTTCACCCTGGCCAGGGATGGTTTCGATGATGCGGCCGCCCCAGCGTACCGGCGCGCCGGTTTGCTTCTGCGCCACCGCGTCACGCGGTGAAACGGGGGTGAACTGTCCCTGCAGCGGCTTGGGCGCAGTGGCACAGGCAGCCAGCGCCAGAGTGGCGGCGGCAACTAGGAGGATGCGGGTCTTCATGTTCGTACTCCGGGTTTCGGGCGGTGCCTGTGCAGGTCCGCCAATAATGAAACGACATCCGATCGAGCGCCAGCGTAGCGCGCCTGAGTGAAACGCTGGCTGAGCGCCAGCAGGTCGCTGCCGGGGCGGGCACGGTCGACGCGGCTGGCCCAATCGCTGGCGGTTTCGAAGGGCTCACGGCCCAGGTCCAAGCGTTGGTAGCGGCGGTCCATGCGGTGCCAGGCGCGCAGCAGTGGGTCGCGCTGGCGTTCGCCACGGGCCAGCAACCAGGCCATCAAACCCAGGGCAAGAACGGCAAAACCGGCAAACAAGGCAACCAGTTGCGAGGGGCTCAATTGCTTGATGCCGAAACCACTGAGCAGACGCTGCTGACGTTCGGCATCGAAGGACAGCACGGCGGTATTCCAGCCGCGGCGCAGGAAATCGCTGTATTGCAGCAGGCTGCTCCAACGGCCGCTCAGGTCCAGACCACGGGCTTCGTTGTCGCCGATGCGGTCTTCGATCGTGTCGTAGATGCGCTCCGGTGCCACTGCGGCCGTGGGATCAACCCGTACCCAGCCGCGCTGCGGCAACCAGACTTCGGCCCAAGCATGCGCATCAAGACGTCGCACCACCCAATAGTTGCCGAAGCGGTTGCGTACGCCGCCGGCATAGCCGGTGACAACCCGCGCTGGAATGCCTGCGCCGCGCATCATCACCACGAATGCCGCGCTGAAGTGCTCGCAGTAACCGGCCTTCTGGTCGAACAGGAATTCGTCGACGGAGTGGCGGCCGGGCAATGGCGTGTTCAAGGTGTAGGCGAACTCGCGGTGGATCCAATCCAGGCTGCGTTGCACCAAGGCCGCGTCGTCGTTTCCGGCTTGGCTGCGCCATTGCTTGGCCAGCGCCAAGGTGCGCGGATTGAAGCCTTCTGGCAGCTGCAGGGTCTGCTGCCGCAGGCGTGCTGGCAGCTCGGCCTGGAACGCTTCGGCGGGACTGGACTGCATGCGCCAGCGGGTCAGCGCGGCAAGTGATTGCGCTGAGGTCAGGCTGTAGTCGGCATCCAGCTGGCTGCCTGCAGGGGCCTGCAGGGGCAGATCCAGTGCGACCAGTTCGCGCTGGTCGGTGGGCTCGTATTCGATCTGGTAGTCCCAGCGCAGCGCGGCGTTGCTGACGCGCGGTGGCGGTGCAGCACGCTGACTTTGCACCCGCGACCAGCGCCGGCCATCAAAGCGCGTCAATACGGGGCCGCGCCAATAGCGTTGGTCCTGCGCCGGTACCGGGCCGAAGAACTCCACCCGCAGCGCTGGGCTGTCATCTGCCAACAAGTCGCCCATTGCGCCGGGTTGCATGCTGTCGGATAGGCCCGGGCGTGACAGTGTCCGATCCGGTGTGCCCCATAGCGGCGTCGACAGGCGCGGCACCAGCCAGAAGGCTGACAAGGCCAAGGGCAGCGCCAGCAACATCAGCCCGCCAACTGTGCGCAGCTGCGCGCGCGGTGGCAGGTGGGCGATACCCACTTCTTCATCGGCCAGACGTTGCAGTGCGAGTAGAGCGGCTATCACGGCGGTGGCTGACAGCAGCAGGGTGCTTGGCCCCTGGTCGAGCAGGAAGGCCGCGAATGGCGCAAACAGGCTGAAGCCAATCAGGCTGCGCGCATCACGCAGCGTGCGCAGCTCGCTGGATTTGATCGCCAGCATCGCCGCGAGCAGGGCGCAGCCGCTGTCGCGGCCGGGGTTGGCGCCCATCTGCCAGTAGATGCAGGCAAGCATCACGCCGATCAGTAGCAGGCGCAGCAGCAAGGGCATGGCCCGCCGCCACGACCACAGCGCTACCAGCAAGGTGGTGATTCCGAACACCACCGCCAGCACGCCCGGCAACTGCAGCAGCAAGGGCAGCAGTGATAGGGCCGTGACCAGATTGATCCATAGGCGGCTGCTGGTGCCTATCGCGGGTGAGAGCGTCTTCATGCGTTGGGCAGCAGCGCCAATGCGCGCAGGCAGAGGTGGCGATGGGCGTCGCCGCTGGCTGGCCCCAATGCAGGTTGGCCAGGTAGGCGTAGTTGATAGCTGCGGCCTTCGCGTTCGGCCTCATCTACCCAGCGTGCGAGCCGGGAGATGCGGCGTTCGTGGGGCAGGGCCAGCAGGTGCTGCCAGTCCAGGACCAGTTCGGCACCGTAGGGGCGCTCGTACTCGCGCACCAGCAGTTCGTCGCGCCGCGCCGAGTGCTTCCAGGCGATGCTGCGGCGTGCGTCGCCGCTGCGGTAGGGGCGCATCTGCTGCAGTTCTTCACCTTGCGGGTGCACGCGGGTGCGGGTGGAGGCGCTGCCCGCATCGGGCAGCGGCGGCGCATTGGTTTCTGGGGCGGGATAAACCAGTAGCGCGGAGTCCGGCCAGAACCACGCCCAGGCGCGGACCAGACCCAGTGGCTGGGTGGTTGTAATCCGGATGCGTGACAGATCCAGCCATCCGCGTTGCTGGGTGGGTAGCCAGAGGTCGGCTTCGGCTTGGCTGTCCTGCTCCAGGTTGAGGTGTGTTTTGGCTTCCGGGTAGTCCAGTTGCAGGGCGCGGCGCCGGCGCCGGTCGCCGCGCGCGAGTGCCAGGCGCAGGCGAATTGGATTGCCAGCGGCTACCGGGTCGGCGGAAACGGCTTGCAGGCGCAGGCCCGACAGCTGCAGGTGTGCCTGCACGGTGCTGGCCAGCGCGGTTGCGCCCAACACCAGCGCCAACAGCAGTGCCGGATTGTTGTTGTAGTTCAAGGCGCCGAGCAGCATCACCGCGAGCAAGGCGCTCAGGAACAGGCCGAAGCCGGTCGGGAGTACGTAAATGCGGCGTCTGTCCAACTGCATCGGCAGTTGTTCCGGTTGCCGTGGGCGAGCCAGGAACTGCAGGGATTGCAGGCGTTGTCGCAGTGCTGCCAGCACTTCAGTCCACCTGCACGCTGTGCAGGATGGCGCGCGCCAGCGTTGGACCGGAGGAGGCCTCCGCTTCCGCGACCAGGCGGTGCCCGGCGACGGCGATGAACAAGGCTTGCACGTCTTCCGGAATCACATGCTGGCGGCCAAGCAGCAGCGCATGTGCCTTCGCTGCGCGCAACAAGGCAATGCCTGCGCGCGGCGACAGGCCGACGCGTACGCCCGGGTGCTGGCGGCTGCGGGTGATCAAGGCCTGCACGTAGTCAATCAATGCGTCGCTGACGTGCACCTGGCCGACGGCGTCGCGCAACCTGCGGATGTCCTGCTCTGACAGGCAGGGCGTAACCCGCGCGATAAGCTCGCGGCGGTCCTCGCCGGCCAGTAGCGCGCGTTCGGCATCGGCATTGGGATAGCCCAGGGTCAGGCGCAGCAGGAATCGATCCAGCTGCGAGTCTGGCAGTGGGAAGGTGCCGGACATGTCTACCGGATTCTGCGTGGCAATCACGAAGAAAGGGTCCGGTAGCCTGTGGGTCACGCCATCCAGCGTCACCTGCTGCTCGGCCATCGCTTCGAGCAGGGCGCTCTGCGTGCGTGGCGGCGCGCGGTTGATCTCGTCGGCCAGCAATAGATTGCAGAACACCGGGCCGGGATGGAACTGGAAGCTGCGGCTATGCGCTTCGTAAACCGAGATGCCGAGCACATCGGCGGGCAGCAGGTCGGAGGTGAACTGCACGCGCTGGAACTGCAGGCCGAGGCTGGAGGCCATCGCATGGGCCAGGGTGGTCTTGCCGAGCCCGGGCAGGTCCTCGATCAGCAGATGTCCTCCGGACAGCAGTGCGACAAAGGCCATCCGCACTTCCTGCGCCTTGCCGAGCAGGAGGGAATTGACCTGCTGTTGCGCTGCCAATAGGGACTGTAGTGTTACTTCGGTTAGCATTCCGGGCGGCGCCATTGTCATGGTCGTCTCGATACTTGGGCTGAAGGAAGTGTACGTGCCAAACAGGGGTGAGCAACGCGCATACGTAACGTTCCTTGTGTTGTGGGTGCTGGTCACCACAGCCAAGGTGCTGTTGGCCTCGCAGTTGACGCTGTTCGTGGACGAGGCGTTCTATTGGCAGGAAGGTCAGCATCTGGCTGCGGCCTATTCGGACCTGCCTGGCCTGACCGCTTGGCTGACGCGGCTCGGTGTCGAGGTTGCTGGCGATCACCGCCTGGGCGTGCGCCTGCCGTTCCTGATCATGGGCGCGGCGCTGCCGTGGATGGTTGCCGGCATCTGCACGCGTTGGTTCGGCGTGCGCATGGGCTGGCGCGCGGGCTCACTGGCCTTGCTGATGCCGTTGTCGGCGACGCTGGGGATTCTGGCGGTGCCGGATGTGCCGATGGCGATTGCCGCCCTGCTATGTCTGGATGCCGGTGCGCGTCTGCTGCGTGGCGTGGGTGCTGGCAGTGCCTTGTTGCTGGCCTGTGGCCTGTTGATTGGCGCGCTCAGTCACTACCGCTTCATCGGTGTGATCATTGTTGGCTTCATTGCGCTGGTGTTGTTGCCGGAGGGGCGCAAGGCCTTGCGCGATCCGCGGGTGTGGATTGCGCTGTCGGTTGGTTTGGCGGCATGGGCGCCGCTGATGGCATGGAATCTGGACAATCAGGATGCTGGGCTCAAGTTCCAGGTGATCGAGCGCCATCCGTGGGCGTTCCAGCCGGAAGGGCTGTTGTTCCTGGTGATCCAGCCGTTGTTGGTGACGCCGGTGCTGTTCGCGGCGATGGCGGTGGTGGCGGGCAGGGGCCTGCGCAATGTGCAAGGTGGATTCCACCACCTGCAATGGCGCTACTTCGCGCTGGTCGGTGCTACCTCGACCTTGCTGATCTTCGCGTTGGGGTTCTTCACCGATGTGGAGCGGGTCAGCTTCCATTGGCCGCTGCCAGGCTACCTGGCTTTGCTGGTTTGTGTGCCTGCGCTGCTCACGCACTGGTCGCGTCCTTGGCGGCGCGCCCTGTGGGCGCTCACTTCGCTGGGCCTGCTGCTGGCGATGAGTTATTACCTGGTTGCCGCATCACCTGGCTTGCGTGAGCATTTGGCGGGCAGCAAGTACTACCCGCGCAATTTTGCGGGGTGGCAGCAGCTGTCCGAGGGCGTGCGCGAGGAACTCTCTCAGATGCCCGAAGACACCCAGGTGCTGGCTGGCAGCTTCAAGGTGGGTGCGGAGCTGGGCTTCCGCCTCGATGACCCGTCGATCAAGGTGCTGCCGCATGAGCTCAATGATCGGCATGGGCGCACCGCGCAGTTGGCACTTTGGAAATTGATCAGTGACGGCAACCGTTCGACGCCGGTGCTATTGGTGTTGGCGCCGGGCGACCAGCGTTACCGTGATCTGCTGGAGCGTTACCACCGGGTCTGCGAGCTGGTGGGTCCGCTGCCGCCGCCGAAGGTGGTCTCGCTTGATCATGGTTTCCAGCGCTTCCTGTTGTTCCGCTTGCCTGCCGAAAAGCAGCAAGGGCCATGTGTGACGCCGGCGATGGCGTGGGTGGAAACCCCGCTGGCTGGTCAGGCAGTGAATGATGCGCTGGAAGTCAGAGGCTGGGCCTTCAAGGATGGCGTGGGTTTGTCGCGGGTTGAGCTGCTGCTGGATGGGCGCAGCGTGGGTGACGCGGTCTATGGGCGCGACTACGACGTGCGCCCGTTCTGGAAGATTTCCACTGATCCGCAGCATCCGAAGACCGGTTTTGATGCAAAGCTGGATACTTCAGGCCTGAAGCCTGGCACGCATTGGCTGGGTATGCGCCTGCATGGCAATGACGGCAGTGTCGAAACCTGGGCCGAGCAGCCGTTCGAGGTTCAGTAGCGTCGCTTACGTTCCAGAACAGCTCGCAACAAAGCCGAAGCCCGGGTAAGCGCAGCGCTCACCCGGGCTACAGTGAAACCGCAGGCTAGGGCAGTTGGTAGCCAGCCTGGCGTAGCAGTTGTGCGGTCTTTATCAGCGGCAAGCCGATCAGCGCGGTGGGGTCGCTGTTGTCGATGGCTTCGAACAACGTGATGCCCAGGCCTTCGCATTTGAAGCTGCCGGCGCAGTCCAAGGGTTGTTCGGCGTCGATGTAGCGCTCGATCTCGTCCGCCTGCAGGGTTCTGAAGCGCACGCGGGTGAGATCCATAGCCTGATGCTGCGCAATACCATCGCTTACACAGACCGCCGTGTGGAACAGCACCTCATGGCCGGACATTGCTGCCAGCTGCGCACAGGCAGCCTCGCGGGTGCCGGGTTTGCCCAAGGGTTGCCCATTCAGTTCGGCAACCTGATCCGAGCCGATCACCCAGCTGCCGGGGCGCTGGGCGGCAATGGCTCCGGCCTTGGCGGCGGCCAGGCGCTGCGCCAGGGCTGCCGACGGCTCACCGGGAAGCGGGGTTTCGTCCACATCCGGCGCGGCCGAACTGAACGAAATCCTTAGCCGGTTAAGCAATTCAGCGCGATATCGTGAGGTGGAGGCGAGAATCAGGGGCTTCATGTGTAAAAATACGCAGCTCGGGACGGCCAGTCTGCTGCGCCGCCACCGGTCTGACAATGTTTCCGCCGCTACGGATTTGACAGCGGCGTGGCTACTCCTTAACATTCTGCAGCTTATGTCCGCGAACGTACCCGAATTGCTGGATGCTTGGCGGATGGTCATAGCGCGCAGGCGCTTTGACGGCCAGGTGCCTTTGTCCGAATTGACCCGCTTGCAGGGTCTGGTTGCCGATACCGAAGGCCAGTGCACGTATTCACTGGAATTCGATCGAGACAACATCTTGCAGGTGTCGTATGTCGATCTGACCATTGATACCGAGCTGCCCTTGATCTGTCAGCGCACCATGCAGCGTTTCCTGCTGCCGGTGTCGATCAAGCAGCGCTTGGGCTTGATCAAGGACGAAGAAGAAGAATCTGCGCTTCCAGAGGAATACGAAGCGATGCTGGTGCCTGAAGACGGCAACCTGCGTCCGCTGGACCTGGTGGAAGACGAGTTGGTGTTGGCGGTGCCGGTGGTAGCGCTGGCGCCGGGAAGCGAGGCAGTCGAACAGGACTTCACCGCGACCGAAGAAGAATTGAGCAAGGCCAATCCCTTTGCGGCATTGGCGGCGCTGAAGAAATAATTGCGGCCGGTAATCGTCGGCGGCTGCGGCGAAAGCGAGTAGTGCTGGACGCTGGCGTCCTGTGCAATTAAACGACGAAGCAAACGAAACCGAGTTTGGAGCAATCCCATGGCTGTGCAGAAATCCCGTGTTACCCCGTCCCGCCGCGGCATGCGTCGTGCCCACGACGCCCTGAGCGCAAAGCAGCTGTCCACCGATCCGACCACCGGTGAAGTGCATCTGCGTCACCACATCACTGCTGACGGTTTCTACCGTGGCAAGAAGGTGATCACGACCAAGTCGACCCTGGTCGTCGAAGAAGATTGATTTGTGACGGCTGCCGCCACCTGAGTGTGGCGGTTGTTGCACCGATTCTTCCGGGGCCGCCTACGGGCGGCTTCGCGCAATAGGAAACAGCATGAGCAAGCGGATCTACTCGAGGATCGCGGGCACTGGTAGTTATTTGCCCGAGAAAGTGTTGACCAACGATGATCTGACCAAGATCGTCGAGACGACCAACGAGTGGATCGAGTCGCGCACGGGTATCCGTGAGCGGCACATCGCTGCCGAAGGCGAGACCACCAGTGACCTGGGCTACAACGCCGCCTTGCGCGCGCTGGAAGCTGCCGGCATTGAGGCATCGCAGCTGGACATGATCATCGTGGGTACCACCACGCCGGATCTGATTTTCCCGTCTACCGCTTGCTTGATCCAAGCGCGCCTCGGCGTGGCTGGTGCAGCAGCGTTTGACGTCAACGCGGCATGTTCGGGCTTCCTTTTCGCCCTGAGCGTGGCTGACAAATTCATTCGCAGCGGTGATGCCAAGCACGTCTTGGTGATCGGTGCGGAAACCCTGACCCGTATCGTCGACTGGACTGACCGCACTACCTGCGTGTTGTTTGGCGATGGCGCGGGCGCCGTCGTGCTCAAGGCCGACGAAGACACCGGTATTCTGAGCACCCATCTGCATGCCGACGGCAGCAAGAAGGAATTGCTGTGGGATCCGGTTGGCGTGTCGGTCGGCTTCGACAAGCCGGGCAACATCATCATGAAGGGCAATGACGTGTTCAAGTACGCCGTCAAGGCGCTGGACTCGGTCGTTGATGAAACCCTGCAGGCCAACGGTCTGGACAAATCCGACCTGGATTGGCTGATCCCGCATCAGGCCAACCTGCGCATCATCGAAGCCACGGCCAAGCGCCTGGAGATGCCGATGGATCAGGTGATCGTGACCGTCGACAAGCACGGCAACACCTCGTCCGGTTCGGTGCCACTGGCACTGGATGCCGCGATCCGTTCGGGTCGCGTCGAGCGTGGCCAGCTGTTGTTGCTGGAAGCCTTCGGTGGCGGTTTCACCTGGGGCTCGGCGCTGCTGCGCTACTAAGCGTCTCCGCATACAGATGTAACGCACGGGCAGCCAATGGCTGCCCGTTGTCGTTAAGGCGACACCTGTAGTGGGGGGGGGGGGGGGGGGGGGGGGGGGGGGGGGGGGGGGGGGGGGGGGGGGGGGGGGGGGGGGGGGGGGGGGGGGGGGGGGGGGGGGGGGGGGGGGGGGGGGGG
>NZ_JBRREI010000093.1:0-9530 GCF_056760195.1 Stenotrophomonas sp. STEN020 | reverse complement strand
TCTCGCGCTCCCGCCCCGTGGTGGGCGGGGGGGCCGGGGCGGGGTGATCCCGGCCGCCCCCCCGCCCCCCCCCCCCCGCCCCACTAGGGGGGCTTTGTCGGTAAGGCCTCAGCCGAGCGTGGCTCGGCACTACGGGGGCTTTATCGGTAAGGCCCCTGCCGAGCATGGCTCGGCACTACAGGCAGGTCGCTGACTGCCTGACGCGCTGTATCGGTCATTCGGCGTGGGCCGCCAGCGGGTAAACTAGCGCAATGCCCCAGAGTCCCGCGCAACAACTGCTCTCCAGCGTTTTCGGTTACGACAGTTTCCGCGGCGATCAGCAGGCCATCGTCGAACACGTCGCCAGCGGCAACGATGCCTTGGTATTGATGCCCACCGGTGGCGGCAAATCCCTGTGCTACCAGATCCCGGCGCTGCTGCGCGAGGGCTGCGGCATCGTCATCTCGCCGCTGATCGCCTTGATGCAGGACCAGGTGGAGGCGCTGCACCAGGTCGGTGTCCGCGCCGAGTTCCTCAACTCCACGCTGGATGCCGAAACCGCCGCGCGGGTCGAACGCGAGCTGCTGGCCGGCGAGCTGAAACTGCTCTACGTCGCCCCCGAGCGCCTGCTGACCGGTCGCTTCCTCTCGCTGCTCGGTCGCGCGCACATCTCGCTGTTCGCCATCGATGAGGCCCATTGCGTATCGCAATGGGGCCATGATTTCCGCCCCGAATACCGCCAGCTGACGGTCCTGCACGAGCGCTGGCCGCAGGTGCCGCGGATCGCCCTGACCGCCACTGCCGATCCGCCTACCCAGCGCGAGATCGCCGAGCGCCTGGACCTGTCCACCGCCCAGCATTTCGTCAGTTCGTTCGACCGCCCCAATATCCGCTACACCGTCGTGCAGAAGGACAATGCCAAGCGCCAGCTGCTTGGCTTCCTGCGCAACCACCGCGACGAGGCCGGCATCGTCTATTGCATGTCACGGCGCAAGGTCGAGGAGACCGCGCAGTTCCTGTGCGGCGAAGGCATGCAGGCCCTGCCCTACCACGCAGGCATGCCCGCCGAAGTGCGCGCCGCCAACCAGCGCCGTTTCCTGCGCGAAGACGGCATCGTGATGTGCGCGACGATTGCCTTCGGCATGGGCATCGACAAGCCCGACGTGCGCTTCGTCGCGCATACCGACCTGCCCAAATCGATGGAAGGCTACTACCAGGAAACCGGCCGCGCCGGTCGCGATGGCGAGGCTGCCGAAGCCTGGCTGTGCTACGGGCTGGGCGACGTGGTGCTGCTCAAGCAGATGATCGAGCAGTCCGAGGCCGGCGAGGAACGCAAGCAGCTGGAGCGTGCCAAGCTCGACCATCTGCTCGGATACTGCGAATCCATGCAGTGCCGCCGGCAAGTGCTGCTGGCCGGCTTCGGCGAAACCTATCCCAAGCCCTGCGGCAACTGCGACAACTGCCTCACCCCGCCCGCGGCCTGGGATGCAACCATTCCGGCGCAGAAGGCGCTGAGCTGCGTGTACCGCAGCGGCCAGCGCTTCGGTGTCGGTCATTTGATCGACATCCTGCGCGGTAGCGACAACGAACGCATCCGCCAGCTCGGCCACGAAAAACTCAGCACCTACGCCATCGGCAATGATCTGGATGCGCGTGCCTGGCGCGGCGTGTTCCGCCAGCTGGTCGCCGCCAGCCTGCTGGAAGTGGACCCGGAAAGCCACGGCGGCCTGCGCCTGACCGATGCCAGCCGCGATGTACTCACTGGCCGCCGGCAGATGATGATGCGTCGCGACGCTGCCCCAACCCGCGAGCGCGAGCGCGGCGGCCCGCGCACCGGCTTGCCGGTGCAAGCTGGCGATCTGTCGCTGTTCCAGGCGCTGCGCGGCCTGCGCGCGGAACTGGCGCGCGAACAGAACGTGCCGGCATTCGTGATCTTCCACGACAGCACCCTGCGCAACATAGCCGAGCAACGCCCGACCAGCGTCGATGCACTCGGCAAGGTGGGCGGCATTGGCGGCAGCAAGCTGGCCCGTTATGGCCAGCGGCTGGTCGAGATCGTGCGCGAGCAGGGCTGACCAGCAACCCCCCAAGCCGCCCTGCCCTTGTAGCTGCGGCTAACGCCCGCCTAGATTCTGCTCGGCCAGCAGCAGCAGCCCGTCCAACTTGCGTCGGTCCGGCGAACCGGCAACCTGCTGGCGCCCTATCAGCAACAGCACGCGCTGCAGCTCTACCTTGGCCAGACGCGCATGCCCCAACTGCAGCAGGGATTCGGCCAGCGCCAGACTCGTCTCGACAACAGCAGCGCTGTCTTTGCCCTGCTTGCTGCCCGCAAACTCCACTGCAGCCCTGCGCAAAGCCAACGCTTGCTCGCCCTCGCCCAGCCGCGCCGCCAGATCGGCGCGGATACCCAGCATCCGCAGCTGCAGTTCCTCCGCAACTGGTGAGTCCATTCGATCGAGCATTTGTCGCGCCTGTGCCAGCTTCCCGCTACGCACATGCCAGTCAATCCAGTTCAAATGGGCCTGAACGCGGCCGGGCGCATCGGCCGGCAGACTCTGGCTCAAGCCCTTGTCAGCGTGCTCCAGCATCACCCCAGCCTCGCCCATCCGCCCATCGCGCATCAGCAGCCGCGCCAACTCACTTTCGGCACGCAGGCTGGTAGGCGAGTCCTCCCCCAGTTTCTGCTTGCGGATCAACCATGACTGCCGATACAACGCTTCGCCCGCCGCCAGCTCGCCGCGCAGCACTTTCAACGAACCGTAGTTGAACAGGCCCATCGAGTACTCGACCGAGTCCTGCCCATCCAAGCGTGCGCTCAAGGCATTGCGCTTCTGGTAATGCAGCTCGGCAGCCGCGTAATCACCGGAATCCCGATACAGGTCTGCCAGACCGTCGTATTGCATACGGACAAAGCTGCTCTCCGCGCCGTACAGCTCCAGCGCATACTGCATACCAGTTTGCAGTAGTGGCAACGCCTGTTCGTACCTGCCCTGTTCGCGGAGTATCTGCGCCAGGCGGGTTTCGGCAGCCAACGCCAGGCTGGTGCGGCGACCATGCAGATTGTCCAGCATCCGCCGGAACTCATGCTCTGCCGATGACTGCCGCCCCCAGCGCAGGTACATCAGCCCTTTGTTGTACGACAGCTCACTGATCTCGGTGCTGACGTCGACATCCTTCACATCCAGATACAGCGACGTCGCACTGTTGAAGGCCGCCTCGCCCAGATCAAAATGCTGCTGATTCACCAAGGCCAGCCCCTTGGCGCTGTACAGACGCGCCTGCACCAACGCTGGCGCCTTGCTTCCAATCAGATCCAGGCCCTGCGTCGCCAACTGCAGACCACGCTCGCCATCGCCATCGAGAGTCTTCTGCACGGACAGATCCGACAGTACATTCGCAGCGTCCAGCGGCCGCGCCACGCGGGGATCCATGAAATCGCCGTAGGCTTGCTGCAACAGAGTGTCGGCCTGATGCGAAGCACCTGCGTTCTGATAGGCAACGCCGAGTACTGCGCGCATCCGTGCCAACTGCGCCGGGGCATCAGCCAGATCACGCGCCACCTGCAACGTAGCCTTGTCCAGCAGTTGCCGCGAGCTCAACTCCTCGGCGCCGCGTTCGGTGCGCAGGAATGGATCCGCGGTTTCGAACATGCCAACCATGAAGTTGCTGATCTGTTGCGCCACAACCGCCTCTTCCTGCGCCTGCCGCCGGGTCTCCCACAAACCGAACACGAACACCGCAAGCAGCGCACTCACACCGACACCGATGGCGGTGCCCTGCCAGTTCCGACGCAGCGCTTTTCCGAAGTGGTATAGGCGGCCACCGTTGCGCGCAAGTACCGGCTGCATCTCCTGATAGCGGCGCAGGTCAGCCATCAAGGCTTCAACCGAGCGATAGCGCAGGGAGATGTCGCTGGCGCAGGCACGTGCGACGATGGCATCCAGATCGCCTCGCAGGCGCCGCCGCCAGGGCAGATCAGCCGGTGTATTGGCACTGGGCGCGATCAATGCCTCGCCGGTGTTCTGCGTCTCGCGCAGCGACGGTTGCGTGGACAGCAACTCCAGCAACATCACGCCAAGACTGTAGACATCGCTGGCCGCACCAACGGTATGCCCAGCGATCAACTCCGGGCTGGCGTAGCCCGGGGTGCAGTACCCGGAGTCGCGTTTGTCACGCGCCTCGTTGAGCAGTCGCGCCAGACCAAAGTCCAACAGCACCGGCTGGCCATTGGCCTGCACCAGCACGTTGGGAGGTTTGAGGTCGCAATGCAGCACCAGCTGTTCGTGTGCCGACTGCACGATGCTGCAGATTTCCAGGAACAGCGTGAGCCGTTGCTGCAGGCCCAAGGCCTGCTCGGTACACCAACAATCCAGCGGCACACCGTCGATGTACTCCATCACCAGGTAGGGATGCCCATCCGGCGTAGTGCCGCCATCGTAAAGACGCGCAACATTGGGCAGCTGCAGGCCGGCAAGTACCTGCCGCTCGGCGCCAAGCAGCTCTACCTCGGTGGCGCCCGGCATGCCATGCAACAGCTTGATGGCAACCGTACGCTGGTAGAGACCATCGGCTCGCTCAGCCTTGAACACCGTGCCCATGCCACCATGTGCGATGCGCTCGGTCAACCGCCATGGACCGAGCCGCTCACCCACCCCCAGTTCCGGCGCCAACGCGCGTGCCAATGCAGTGTCCAGACGATTGCTGACCCGGCTGAGACCTACGGTCTGCGAGCGCAGCAGCTGCAGCACTTCATCGCGGACAACTGGATCGTCGCTGCTCGCCGCGAGTGCTTGCTGCCATTGCTCGCGCGGCAGCTCGCAGATGGCGTCAAACAGTTCACGAACCTGTCGCCAACGCTCGCGCCCCATTACCGCATCCCCGTCATCGCAGCTCAGCGCAGCTGCCGGTTCAACCAGGCCCGCGCAAAGCGCAGGTCGCGGTCAACCGTGGGCGCGGACACATCCAGCACCAGCGCGATCTCATCGCGGCTCATACCGCCGAAGTAGGTCAATTCAATGGTGCTCGCCGCGCGCGGTTCAAGTTCGGCCAGTTGATTCAATGCCTGGTGCAGGGCCAGCACGTCGTAACCGACAGCCGCATCGTCCGGCACCTGGTCCGCGTGGGATAGCGTCAACTGCTCGGCATTGCCACCGCGCTTGTCTGCCCCGCGCGCGCGCAGATGATCGACCAGCACCGAGCGCATCTTCAGCGCGGCGATAGCGATGAAGTGGGCGCGGTCCTTGTAGTCCGCGTCGGTACCTAGCAGGCGCATCAACGATTCGTTGACCAGCGCGGCAGGTTGCAAGGTGCCGCTGGTCTGCTGCGACAAGCGATTGCGGGCAATCAGCATCAAATCCGAGTACAAGGCCTCGAACAGATGCTCGCGCGCATCCATGTCGCCTTGTTGCCATCGGTGCAGTAATTGCGTGATCTGCTTGCTCAACCCTGTCCCCAGTGCATGGACGCCCATCAGGGCAACCAACGATCCACCCTGCATATTAGGACCAGACCCAGCGACTTCCAACCACAGTGGCTTGCACTGTTCCTTCGTGCTGCGCGCCGGGCACCTCGCACGTCCTCCATATCGCCCGCGAACGGCGAACACGGTCACAAGCCACACGTGCTGCCGGGATCTTCGCCTGCCTTTCGGCGGTGATCCATTGCGGTGACAACGAAGCCGCACGCCAGACTCCGCAAACCTGACTGAGCGTTGACAAAGCCCCGGCAGAGACGGAATCTGCGTCACTTCGCGCCTATCCAGCGCTCAATCGGTAGGTTCTATGCAGCAGGGTGTGATGCAGGGCATGTGGGGACGAGGCGTATTGATCTGCGCGCTGTTTGCGGCAGGGACCCAGGCAGAAGCCGGGCAGGCACAGCCCTTTGTCCCGGGCACCCACAAGGGGCCTCGACATGGAGCCCAGAACGAAGTCGCAGTACTCGGCACGGCGCATCTGGCAAGTCTGCCAAAAACCTTTGATCCATCGACGCTCACGCCGCTGATCGACCGCCTTGCGGCGTGGCAACCGCAGGCAATCGCCGTCGAGACAGTCTCGGGACAGCAGTGCGACATGTTGCGCCGCTACCCTGCCCGTTACGCGTTGACAGTGAACGATTACTGCCCCGACCTGTCAGCGGCTGCAAAGGCGACCGGCCTGGACGTGGCCGCGGCGACAGCGGCCGCTGAGGCAATGCTGGCGAACTGGCCGGCGCAACCGACAGCCACCCAGCGTCGCGAACTGGCAGCCACGTTCCTGGCCGCCGGAGAGCACGATTCCGCTCTTGTCCAGTGGCTGCACCTGCCTGCACCAGAGCGGCGTGCGGAAGGCAGCTTGAACCAGGAGTTGCTGGAGGCGCTGGAAGCACTGCGCGGCAGTCGCAATGAAAACACGCTGATTGCTGCACAGCTGGCGGTGCGGCTGGGCCATCAACGGCTCTGGCCAATGGATGACCACAGTGCCGACCGCTATGGCCCGGACCCCAAGGCCTACGTGAAGGCCATCCGCAAAGCGTGGGACAACCCTGCCAGCAAGCAACGTGCAGCGTTGTACAGCAGTCTGGAATCCCAACTCGACACACCCGAGAACGCGCTGGCGATGTATCGGCGCGACAACGGCCCGGACGTCGCCCCGGCGGCCTTCGAAAGCGACTACGGTGCAGCGCTGGAAGAACCCTCCCCGCAAGGCTACGGGCGCATGTATGTCACCGCCTGGGAAACCCGCAACCTGCGCATGGCCGCCAACATCCGCGACCTGATGGGACCAAGCCCGGGAATGCGCACTTTGGTGATGGTTGGCGCCTCGCACAAAGCCTATCTGGATGCCTATCTCGAACAGATGCACGATGTGCGCGTCGTCGATGTCCAGCAGACCCTGCTGAAGTAGCACGCCAATGGCTGCGGCGAGAGCCGCGGCCATGCCATCACGCCCCCCCCCCCGGGAGGTGCAGCGCAGCCGGGAGAAAGGATCAAGGTGAGGTCGTGCGGCTGTGCGCCGCTACTTACCCGGGCTACGCGCGACGTGCCAGTTCAGGCACCTTGCGCTGAGATTGATGCTTCGTGAGGCAACAAAAAAGGCTCCGGATCGCTCCGAAGCCTTGGCAATGCTGGTGGGCCGTGAAGGATTCGAACCTTCGACCAAAAGATTAAAAGTCTTCTGCTCTACCGACTGAGCTAACGGCCCAAACAAAGACCCGGCCGTAGCCGGGGCGCGTATTCTAACGCAATAAACGCAAAAACAAAATCACACGTAATGGGTCGGGTCAGCCATGCCCGCAGCGGTGAAGCCATCGGCGCGCAACTGGCAGGCATCGCAGTGACCGCAAGCCTTGCCGTCCATATCGGCCTGGTAACAGGACACAGTCAAACCGAAGTCCACGCCCAGGCGCTGCCCTTCCAATGCGATCTGTGCCTTGCTCAGGTACTGCAGCGGTGCGTGCACACGGATGCCCGCGCCTTCCACGCCGGCCTTGGTGGCCAGGTTGGCCAGCGTCTGGAAGGCGGCGATGAATTCCGGGCGGCAATCCGGGTAGCCGGAGTAATCGACTGCATTGACGCCGCAGAAGATGTCATTGGCACCCAGCACTTCGGCCCAGCCCAGCGCCAGTGACAGCATGATGGTGTTGCGGGCTGGCACATAGGTGACGGGAATAGTGTCACCGGCACCAGCCTCGGGCACGTTGATGTCGTCGGTCAGCGCCGAGCCGCCGATGCTACGCAGGTCGACTGCGACTACTTTGTGCCCGGCCACGCCCAGTGCTGCGGCCACGCGTGCGGCAGCCTCCAGCTCGGAGGTGTGGCGCTGGCCATAGCGCACGCTCATGGCGTGTACTTCGAAGCCCTGTTCCTGGGCGATGGCGACGACGGCGGCTGAGTCCATGCCGCCGGAAAGAAGCACAACTGCTTTCTTCTTCATGGTGTTGATCCGGTTGGGGGAGGAAAGCCAGCACGCTGTCCCGCGCCGGGGTAAACAATTGACGGGTACGACGCCGGCTCAATAGCCCGGGGCGTCGTCCCACAACAACTTGTGCAACTGCATCTGGAAGCGCACCGGCAGGCGATCGGCAACGATCCAGTCGGCGAGCTCGCGCGGACTGACCTGCGCCTTGCTCGGTGAGAACAACACCATGCAGCGCTCCGGCAGGCGGTACTCGCTGAGCATGGCCTTGGCCCACTCGTAGTCGCCACGGCTGCAGATCACGAACTTGAGCTGGTCACGGGCGGTGAGCAGCGGAATGTTCTCCAGCCGGTTGCGCGCCATTTCCGCCGAATCCGGCGTCTTCAGGTCGACAACGCGTGATACGCGAGGATCAACTTCGGCGATATCCAGTGCGCCGGAGGTCTCCAGCGACACGTCCAGACCGGCCTCGCACAGCTTGTGCAGCAGGATCAGGCAGCGCTTCTGCGCCAGCGGCTCACCACCGGTTACACAGACGTGGCGCACGCCCTGCTTCAACACTTCGGCGACGATATCGTCGATGTCCCACCAATCGCCGCCGTGGAAAGCGTAGGCGGTATCGCAGTACTGGCAACGCAGCGGGCAGCCGGTCAGGCGCACGAACACGGTCGGCCAGCCGACGCTATCGGCCTCGCCTTGCAGGGACAGGAAAATTTCGGTGATCTTCAGCCGCGGCAACGGCGACTGCACGATCTCGCTGGGAACAGCGGCGCTGGGAGAGTTCATAGTCATCAGCCGCACCATCGGTGCGGCACCACATCAACGCAGTTGCTGGCCGAGCCGGATCGACTGCAGTCGGTCCTGGGCGGTACGGGCCGCATCACTGCCGGGAAAACGGGAAATTACCTGTTCCAGGGTTTGTTGTGCCTGGGCGTTGTTGCCTTCACCAAACTGCGACAGGCCAAGCTTCAGCAAACCGCCGGCGGCCTTGTCGTGGGTGGGATAGCGGGCAACCAGATCGCTGAACTGTGCCTCAGCCATCTTGAAATTACGCGTTGCGTAAAAGCTCTCACCCAGCCAATACAAGGCATTGGGGGTGTAAGCAGCATTCGGGTACAACTCAAGGAAGCTCTGGAACAACTGCGCCGAGTCGGCATAGTTACCAGCCTTCAACGCATCGAACGCGACATTGTAGGCAGCGCGCTCGTCACCGGCCGAAGCCAGCGTACCGGCGTCGCCACGTACCGTCGGCGGGCGTTCGGCAGTAGCCGCTGTCGGCTTGGTGGCCGCAGCGGCGGGCGTCACCGCGCCAGTGGCAGGAGCTGCCGGAGCGCCAGCACCGCCTTCAAGGCGATTGAGGCGACCGTCCAGGTCCAGATACTGATCGCGATTGCGCTGTTTCAGCTGTTCGTTTTCGTGCTGAAGCTGCTCGATCGTGCCCTGCAACGCCTGCATTTCAGTGCGAAGCTGCTGCAGCTGATTGAGCATGTCGGTATTGGCCTGACTGTTGTTGACCTGCGTTTCCAACACGCCAACACGGTCCGCCAGACTTGCACGCTGTGCATACGCGGGCGGGGGGGGGCCCCCCCCCCCGCCCCCCCCCGCCCGGGGCGGGGGGGGGGGGGTGGGGGGGGGGGTGGGGCCACCCGCGGGCGGCGG
>NZ_JBRREI010000092.1:5000-9949 GCF_056760195.1 Stenotrophomonas sp. STEN020 | reverse complement strand
CGCCGCGGACACCCCGCGGGGGGGGCGGGTTGGCTTACCTGCGGGCGTTGTGTTTTTTTTGGTTTCCCGGGGGGGGCGCTGGGGGGGGGGCGGGGGTCACTCCCCCGCTCCTACAAACCGGGGGCTCACGCCAAATGAATCGCGCCAAGAATCCTCGGCCCGCGCGCGCCGCTGACGCTGGGCAGATTGCCCGGCCGCCCAGCCAGGGTTTCCTGCGCCAACCACGCAAACCCCATCGCTTCCATGTAATCCGGGTCCAATCCGTGCTCGGCACTGGATCCGATCAGCACGCCCGGCAACCGCGCCTGCAATCGCGACAGCAACTGCGGGTTGCGTACGCCGCCACCGCAGACCAGCACGCGCCGCGCAGCCGGCAGCTGTGACAGCAGCGCATCGGCTACCGTGGCTGCGGTCAGCTCCAGCAGCGTCGCCTGCACATCAGCGGGCGCCAAAGGCGCCGCATCCAGTTGCGCCTCCACCCATTCCAGGTGGAACTGCTCACGGCCGGTGCTCTTCGGCGGCGGCAGCGCAAACCACGGCTCAGCCAACAATCGCGCCAACAAACCTTCATCCACCCGACCACTGGCAGCAAACGCCCCGTCAGCATCAAACGCATGACCAAGATGGCGTTGGCACCAGCCATCCAGCAAGGCATTGGCCGGGCCGGTATCGAAACCGCGGATGCTGCCGTCACGAGCGATCAGGCTCAGGTTGGCGATGCCGCCGAGATTGAGCACTGCACGGTCTTCGTCTGCACTGCCCAGCATCGCCAGATGGAAAGCAGGCATCAGTGGCGCGCCATGTCCACCTGCGGCCACATCGCGGCGGCGGAAGTCGGCAACGGTGGTGATGCCGGTCAGTTCGGCAATACGGTTGGCATCGCCAATCTGCCAGGTGAACGCCGGGGTGCTCAGCGGCCGGTGACGGATGGTCTGCCCATGCGAGCCGATAGCCTGCACCTGTTCGTGTCGCACTCCGGCATCTTCCAGCAGCTGGTTGGCCGCTGCGGCGAAGGCGATGCCGACGCTGGCATCCAGTTGCCCCAATGCATCCATCGACGCAGGTTCACCGCCTTGCCCCAGAGCGATCAGGACAGCGCGGGTCGCGCCGTCCCAGGTGTGGGTATGACCGTGCACGAAGCGGCATCCGCCGCTCGGCGGAAACTGCACCAGCGCCGCATCGATGCCGTCGGCGCTGGTGCCGGACATCAGGCCAAGAAACAACGGCAGCTGCGGATCAACAGAGTTCATGGCGGTCGCAAAAAAGAAACGGGCAGGGAAGCTTCAAGCTCCCTGCCCGTGTCGTCAACGGTGTTGCGTCGGCTCAGCCGCGCTTGCCGCCGGCTGCAGGTGTAGCTGCGGCAGTCTGGGTTGCCGCCGGCTTCTTGCTGTCGCCGGCATCGGCGTAGATCAGTTCTTCCATACCCCGGATACGCGCCATCGCCGGTGCGGTCTGTGCCCGGAAGGCGGCCAGATCGGCGCCCTGCAGCGGCTGCGGCGGCGGCATCGTCACCGACAGCGGGTTGCGGTGCACGCCGTTGACGCGGAATTCGTAATGCAGGTGCGGGCCGGTCGACATGCCGGTGGAGCCCACATAGCCGATCACCTGGCCCTGGTTCACGCGCTGGCCTGCACGGTAGGGGCCAAGCCGCGACATATGCCCGTACAGCGTGGTGTGGCCGCTGCCGTGGTCGAGGATCACCACATTGCCGTAGCCACGCTGGGTGCCGGCGAATTGCACGCGGGCGTCGCCGGCGGCCATGATCGGGGTGCCGGTGCGCGCGGCGTAGTCCACGCCCTTGTGGGTGCGCATCGTGCCCAGGATCGGGTGGCGGCGGGTGCCGAAGTTCGAGCTGAGGCGGGCGAACTGGATCGGCGAGCGGATGAAGCTCTTCTTCAGCGAACGGCCATTGAGGTCGAAGTACTCCTCCTTGCCGCCGCGATCAAAACGGAAGCCGGTATAGGTCTTGCCGCCGGTCTGGAAGGTCGCGGCCAGGATCTTGCTGGTGTCGATGCGCTCGCCTTCGCGCCAGGTTTCGTCCAGCACCACGCTGAAGCGGTCGCCCGGCTGCAGGTCCTTGGAAAAGTCGATGTCGTACTTGAAGATTTCATCGGTCATCGTGGCGATGGCTGACGGCGACAAGCCAGCCTTGCGCGCGGCGTTGTACAGCGAACTGGTGATTTCACCGCTGGCCACCACGGTGCGGGTGCTGGTTGCACGCTCGCTGACCTTTTCGCGGATCTGGTCGCCTTGCAGGGTCAGTTCCACGCGGTGATTGGCATCGCGGTCGAAGCGGATCGTGCGCAGCGCGCCATTGACCGGCAGGTCGAAGGCGATTTCCGCGCCGGGGCGCAGCTTGGTCAGCACCTCGCGGGTACCGGGATGGTCAAGCACCTTCTGCATGGTGGTCGCCGGCACACCAGCGGCTTCAAACAGGTCGCTCAGGGTCTGGCCACGCGCTACACGTTGGATCTGCCAGCTGTCGCCCGGGGTTTCGCCGCGGCGCGCTAGAGACAGCGGAGGCAAGGGCAGGGCAAGCGTGGAATGCGCCGACGGCAGGTTGCTGTCGATGGAATTGGAAAAGCCGGGAACGATCGTGGCCGCCAACGCACCGATGGTGACGAACAGGCTGGCATGGATCCAATGCCGCCGGTTCCAACGTTCGTTGAACGCGGCGGGCAGATGTTCCTTCAACTTCCGATGCAGGGCGTTGTCGTGCAGGACGTGGAGTCTTTCCTGGAAGCGCTGTTTGCGCGCGGAGCCATGATCGGGTTGGGACATCGGTCGGTTCTCTGGTCGACCCGGATCGCGGGCCCAAACGCAGGTAACATAGACACCTATCAATACCGCGTCAAACCATTGAGCCGCATGGCTTTTCAATCGGCTAACGTGGTTAACTTGTACTTAACACCATTCATGTTTTTGACTGCGAAGTCGGGAGTTTTAGCGTGTCCTCGATTGATGAAGCCCTTGCCCTGATCGGTCGCGGAGCCGATGAAATCCTCAAAGTGGAAGAACTGCTCCAGCGTCTGGAAAGCGGTCGCCCACTGCGTGTGAAGGCCGGCTTCGACCCCACCGCACCGGATCTGCACCTCGGCCACACCGTATTGCTGAACAAGCTGCGTCAGTTCCAGGACCTCGGCCACCAGGTCATTTTCCTGATCGGCGACTTCACCGGCATGATCGGCGACCCGTCTGGCAAGAGCCTGACCCGCAAGCCGCTCAGCAAGGAAGACGTGCTGGCCAATGCGCGCACCTATGAAGAGCAGGTGTTCAAGGTGCTGGACCGGGAAAAGACCGAAGTCCGCTTCAATTCCGAATGGTTCGGCAAGATGACTGCGGCCGACATGATCCGCCTGGCCGGCCAGCACACCGTCGCCCGCATGCTCGAGCGCGACGATTTCGCCAAGCGCTACGCCGCCCAGCAGTCCATCGCCATCCACGAATTCCTCTACCCGCTGGTGCAGGGCTACGACTCGGTGGCACTGGAAGCGGACGTCGAGCTCGGCGGCACCGACCAGAAGTTCAACCTGCTGATGGGCCGTGGCCTGCAGGAACACCACGGTCAGAAGGCACAGATCGTGCTGACCATGCCCTTGCTGGAGGGCCTGGACGGCGTCAACAAGATGTCCAAGTCGCTGAACAACTATATTGGTATCAGCGAACCGGCCATCGACATGGTCACCAAGACCATGAAGGTGGACGACACCTTGATGTGGCGCTGGATCGACCTGCTCAGCTTCGACATCTCCATCGACGAGGCCAAGCAGCTGCGGGCCGACGTCGAGGCCGGCACCATCAACCCGCGTGAGATCAAGCTGCGCCTGGCGCGCGAACTGACCACCCGTTTCCACGATGCCGCCGCCGCCGAACAGGCGATTGCTGGTTGGAGTGCCGCGGTGACCGGGCAGGGCGACATCACCCAGCTGCCGCTGCAGGAAGTCGCCATCCCGGCCGAAGGCCTGCGTATCGGCGCCCTGCTGACCGCCGCCGGCCTGACCCCGAGCAATTCCGAAGCCTCGCGCAAGCTCAAGGAGCGTGCGGTAAAGGTGGATGGCGAAGTGGTCGAAGACGCCCAGACCGTATTGCAGCCCGGCTTCGAAGGCCTGCTGCAGGTAGGCAAGCGCACTTTCGCCCGCGTCCTGCTGGTGGCAAGCGCATAAGGGCTCAAAGCCCAGAATGACTAAAGCCCCTCTCCCGCGTGCGGGAGAGGGGTTGGGGTGAGGGCAGGGCGAGGCGGAGTTGTTCCAGCGCCACCGCAAACCCAATCAGCACATCTGGAGAGCATTGCCCCCGCACACTAATAAGGTGCAAACCAAGCACTCCCCGCTTCTCCAGCGGCCCAATGAACGAAAGTTGGAAAAAACCTCCAACACCCCCTTCACAAACCCCGCAAAGAAGCACATACTTCACCTCCCCCGACGCAGGGGCCTCGCAAGAGGCGCAAGCGGAAGGAAAGCTTGAAGTTACCGCCTCGAAATGAGGTGTTGACGAAGCAGAAAAGCCCCCATATAATGGGCGGCTCGCTACGACGGAAACGTCGCAGCCTACGAAGAAGGCGCTGAGGCCCGATTCGAAGTTCTTTGAAAGTATGCGCAGGTATCTTGTGAGGACGCCTGCAGGAATGGATGACTGTCCATCTTGCAGACGTTTAATCAAGCAATGATTCAATTGTTTTAATGCAAGCGAAACGTTGCCAGTGGTTGAACTTCTGCAGCTAAAGTTATTGTCTTCGGACATGTAGTTTTAAGTGAAGAGTTTGATCCTGGCTCAGAGTGAACGCTGGCGGTAGGCCTAACACATGCAAGTCGAACGGCAGCACAGTAAGAGCTTGCTCTTATGGGTGGCGAGTGGCGGACGGGTGAGGAATGCATCGGAATCTACTCTTTCGTGGGGGATAACGTAGGGAAACTTACGCTAATACCGCATACGACCTACGGGTGAAAGCC
>NZ_JBRREI010000092.1:0-2500 GCF_056760195.1 Stenotrophomonas sp. STEN020 | reverse complement strand
AAACCGGGTGATCTAGTCATGCCCAGGGTGAAGGTGCGGTAACACGCACTGGAGGCCCGAACCCACTCCCGTTGCAAAGGTAGGGGATGAGGTGTGATTAGGAGTGAAAAGCTAATCGAACCCGGAGATAGCTGGTTCTCCTCGAAAGCTATTTAGGTAGCGCCTCATATGTATCCTCTTGGGGGTAGAGCACTGTTATGGCTAGGGGGTCATCGCGACTTACCAAACCATTGCAAACTCCGAATACCAAGACGGACTGTATGGGAGACACACGGCGGGTGCTAACGTCCGTCGTGAAAAGGGAAACAACCCAGATCCACAGCTAAGGTCCCAAATTTACTGCTAAGTGGAAAACCATGTGGAAAGGCACAGACAGCCAGGAGGTTGGCTTAGAAGCAGCCACCCTTTAAAGAAAGCGTAATAGCTCACTGGTCGAGTCGGTCTGCGGGGAAGATTTAACGGGGCTAAGCAGTAAACCGAAGCTTGGAGTGCATAACTTTGTTATGCGCGGTAGAGGAGCGTTCCGTAAGCCTGTGAAGGTGAGTTGAGAAGCTTGCTGGAGGTATCGGAAGTGCGAATGCTGACATGAGTAACGATAATGCGGGTGAAAAACCCGCACGCCGAAAGCCCAAGGTTTCCTTGCGCAACGTTAATCGGCGCAGGGTGAGTCGGCCCCTAAGGCGAGGCAGAAATGCGTAGTCGATGGGAAGCAGGTTAATATTCCTGCACCTCGCGTAAGTGCGATGGAGGGACGGAGAAGGTTAGGTGTACCAGGCGTTGGTTGTCCTGGGGAAAGGCGGTAGGTTTGGATCTTTGGCAAATCCGGGATCCTTTAAGACCGAGCACCGAGACGAGCCTTTAAGGCGAAGTCACTGATACCACGCTTCCAGGAAAAGCTCCTAAGCTTCAGCTTACGCAGACCGTACCGTAAACCGACACAGGTGGGTAGGATGAGAATTCTCAGGCGCTTGAGAGAACTCGGGTGAAGGAACTAGGCAACATGGCACCGTAACTTCGGGAGAAGGTGCACCCTTTTTGGTGGCTCATGCGAGCTATAGCTGAAGAGGGTCGCAGTAACCAGGCCGCTGCGACTGTTTATCAAAAACACAGCACTCTGCAAACACGAAAGTGGACGTATAGGGTGTGACGCCTGCCCGGTGCTGGAAGGTTAATTGATGGGGTCAGCCGCAAGGCGAAGCTCTTGATCGAAGCCCCAGTAAACGGCGGCCGTAACTATAACGGTCCTAAGGTAGCGAAATTCCTTGTCGGGTAAGTTCCGACCTGCACGAATGGCGTAACGACAGCGGCGCTGTCTCCACCCGAGACTCAGTGAAATTGAAATCGCTGTGAAGATGCAGCGTTCCCGTGGCAAGACGGAAAGACCCCGTGAACCTTTACTATAGCTTTACACTGAACGTTGAGTTCGTCTGTGTAGGATAGGTGGGAGGCTATGAAACTGTGGCGCTAGCTGCAGTGGAGCCATCCTTGAAATACCACCCTGTCGTGCTTGACGTTCTAACCTAGGTCCATTATCTGGATCGGGGACCGTGTATGGTGGGTAGTTTGACTGGGGCGGTCTCCTCCTAAAGAGTAACGGAGGAGCTCGAAGGTACGCTCAGCGCGGTCGGACATCGCGCACTGTGTGCAAAGGCATAAGCGTGCTTGACTGCAAGATCGACGGATCAAGCAGGTAGGAAACTAGGACTTAGTGATCCGGTGGTTCTGTATGGAAGGGCCATCGCTCAACGGATAAAAGGTACTCCGGGGATAACAGGCTGATACCGCCCAAGAGTTCATATCGACGGCGGTGTTTGGCACCTCGATGTCGGCTCATCACATCCTGGGGCTGTAGTCGGTCCCAAGGGTATGGCTGTTCGCCATTTAAAGTGGTACGCGAGCTGGGTTCAGAACGTCGTGAGACAGTTCGGTCCCTATCTGCCATGGGCGTTGGAAGTTTGAGAGGGGCTGCTCCTAGTACGAGAGGACCGGAGTGGACGAACCTCTGGTGTTCCGGTTGTCACGCCAGTGGCATTGCCGGGTAGCTATGTTCGGAAGCGATAACCGCTGAAAGCATCTAAGCGGGAAGCGCGCCTCAAGATGAGACTTCCCGGGGCACAAGCCCCCTAAAGGAACCATATAGACTATGTGGTTGATAGGTCAGGTGTGTAAGTGCAGCAATGCATTGAGCTAACTGATACTAATGATCCGTGTGGCTTGACCATATAACCTCAAGTTGCCTTGGCCGACATGACATGTCGATAGACTCCAAGTGCACGCTACGTCACAAGACCAAACGCGAGACAGGCGCCGTAGGCCCTTTCTTGGATGGCATGCAGATCCACGCACACCGCCAGAAAGAAAACACGAGCGACGCTCCAACTGTCTCCCTGATGAAATTAGCGCTATGGAACCACCCGATCCCATCCCGAACTCGGAAGTGAAACGTAGCCGCGCCGATGGTAGTGCAGCCTAAGCTGTGCGAGAGTAGGTCATCGTCAGG